>JAJFLS010000434.1 GCA_021772595.1 Opitutales bacterium | reverse complement strand
TGTTGGTTTGGAGTCCTTCGATGAGGGTGCGGGCGTAGGCGTAGTCCTCGGCGTTCACTGCGAGTTCGGCTAGGCGGTACTTGGCTTCGGCGAGGTTGCCGGCTTTCTCGTTGGCGACGAGCGTTTCGAGGACGAGGTGGGCGTCGTCGGGCTGGCTGCTCTGGAGAAGCGCCATGGCTTGGCCCATGAGAGCGGCGTCTTTGATGGCGCCTTCGGCGGAACTCGCGGCTTTGCCGTAGAGATCGGCGGCTTTCGTGTATTCGGTGGCTACGTAGGCCTCGTCACCGAGCTCCTTGAATGCGAATCCGCTGAGAGTTTCGCCGGCTTCGTCTTCGGCGAAGGCGAGCTTGGAGGCGCTGTCGTCGGCGGATGTGTAGCTTTCCTGGACGGACAGTTTCGCCTGGACGGCCATGAACTTGCTAAAGTGGTAGATGCCGAAAATCACGAAGATCCCGATGACCGAGTAGATGATGAATCGCTTGTTCTCCGCCCAGATGATGGCGAGCTGATCTTCGAGATCGGCTGCGCTTGCCGCGGCGGCAACTAGATTGCGCTCGTCGCTTTTAGAGGTCGGGTTTTTGTCTGCGGATTTGGCCATAATATTTGCCTTCGTTTATGAGAAAGGGTGATTGAGCGCGTTTTTCAGGCGATTTCGAGAAATTTCGTCACGTGATTGATGGTAGGGGGTTGGTTCGCCCACGAATTGCTCGAATGGGCACGAATTTTTTAGCGTTGTCCGACGAAATTATTGGTTGCGAGTTGAGGCACTACGGGGCGCAGCTGTCCTGCCTTTGGGGACGAAGATTAAGACTAAGACGAGGACTTTGGGAGGGGAGTCTAATCGAAGACGACGGTTTTGTTTTCGTAGACAAGGATCCGGTTTTCGAGGTGCCAGGATACGGCGTGGGCGAGGGTGATTTTCTCTAGGTCGCGGCCTTTGCGGATGAGGTCCTGCACGCTGTGGCGATGGCTGATCTGGGCGACGCCTTGGTGGATAATCGGGCCTTGGTCGAGATCGGCGGTCGCGTAGTGCGCTGTGGCGCCGATGAGCTTAACGCCTTTCTTGTGGGCCTGGTGATAGGGTTTGGCGCCGGCGAACGCGGGGAGGAAGGAATGGTGGATGTTGATGACCGGTTTCCCGAAGGTGTTCAGGAAAATGGGTGAAAGCACCTGCATGTAGCGGGCCATGATCACGAGCTCGATGCCGTGTTGATTCAGGAGCGAGAGCTGCTGGGCTTCGGCTTCGGACTTGGTTTCCTTGGTTACTGAAATGTATTCGAAAGGGACGCCGTAGCCTTCGGCGGCGGAGCGGAGCGTTTCGTGATTGGAAATTATTAGCGCGATTTCGCAGGGGAGGTCGCCTGCTTTCCAGCGAAGGATCAGCTCGTGAAAACAGTGGTCGCCCTTCGACACCATCAGGGCGACTTTGGGTTTCTGGCCCGCGATGGCTACTTGGGTCTTCATTCCGATGGAATCGCCGAACGCCCGAAACGCGTCCGTCTCTTCCTCGGCTGAGCGTGGACCTTCGACGGCCCATTCGACCCGTTGGAAGAAAACGACTTCCTCTGGGTCGCGGTGCTGGTCGGCGTGGATGATATTGCCCTCGTGCTCGAGGATCCAGCTGGCGACTTTAGACACGATGCCTTTTTGGTCGGGACCGGAAAGCAGGGCGATGATGTGGGGCGAGTCGGTTGGCATGGAGAATCTATTGGGTTTAGAACCGCTAATGAACACTAATGGTCGCGAATGTGAAACAGAGGTTCGAATATTCGCGGGAATCCGCGTCTATTGGCAGTTCAAGAACTGCGACTAAATCGTCGCGACATTTTTCTGCACGTAGCTTTGGAGAGAGCGGACTCCGAAGTCGTTCTCTTTCAGCGCGACGATTCCGGCGACGGCGGCGGTGGCGCCGGTAAGGGTGGTCATTAAGCAGATGTTGTGCGCGTAAGCGAGGGAGCGAATGTGGTTCTCGTCTTTGCGCGGGATCGTGCCTGAGGGCGTGTTGATGATCATCTGCATTTCGCCGTTCTTGATAAGGTCGAGAACGTTGGGGCGGCCTTCTGCAATTCGAAACAGCCGGTTGGCATCGATGCCGTTCTCTTTCAGCGCGTCGGCGGTGCCGCTGGTAGAGTAGATTTGGAATCCTTGCGCCACGAGCTTCTTGGCGAGTTCGATGGCCTTGGGCTTGTCTTGGTCTTTGACGCTCAGGAATACGTTGCCTTCAACGGGCAAGCCTGGTTTGGCGGCGGCTTGTGTTTTCGCGAAAGCGACGCCGAAATCGTCGTCCATACCCATCACCTCGCCAGTGGAACGCATCTCTGGCCCGAGACGGATGGTGGATCCGGGGAAGCGAGCGAATGGGAAAACGGCCTCTTTGATGCACCAGTGCTTGGGGCTCATTTCTTCCGTAAATCCGAGTTCTTGAAGCGTTTTGCCGGTCATGACTTTCGCGGCGAGCTTGGCGAGAGGAACGCCGATCGCTTTGGAAACGAACGGAACCGTTCGCGAGGCGCGTGGGTTGACTTCTAGTACGTAGAGGTCGTCGTCCTTGATGGCGAACTGGATATTCATCAGGCCGATGACCTTGAGGGCTTTGGCCAGCCGGTAGCTTGCCTGTCGAACGGTCTCGATCATCTCTTCGCCGAGCGTGTGTGGCGGAAGGGCCATCGCGGCGTCGCCGCTGTGCACGCCTGCGAATTCGATATGTTCGAGCATGCTGCCGACGACCGTGGTTTCGCCATCTGAAATGCAGTCGACGTCGAGTTCGATCGCGTCTTCGAGAAATTTGTCGAGAAGGACGGGTTTGCCCGGCGATGCTTCGAAGGCTTCGTGGATGACCGCCCGCAGTTCTTCCATGTCGTGGACGATGAACATGCCGCGGCCGCCTAAGACGAATGATGGACGTACGAGGAGAGGAAATCCGACTTGATCGGCCAGCTCGTAAGCTTCCGTCTCGTTTAAAGCGGTTACGTTGTCCGGCTGCTTCAAGCCGACTTGGTCGAGGATCTGCTTGAAGAGCTCGCGGTCTTCGGCGGCGTCGATGCTCTCGGGCGACGTGCCGATGATGTTGACGCCGTGCGCTTTCAGCTCGGTAGCCAGATTGAGAGGGGTTTGCCCGCCGTACTGGACGATCGCTCCGCTGCAGCCTTCCTGATTGTAGACTTCGAGAACGTCTTCGAGAGTGAGCGGCTCGAAGTAGAGTTTGTCGGATGTATCGTAATCCGTGGATACGGTCTCCGGGTTCGAGTTGATCATGACCGACTCGTAGCCGAGCTCTTGAAGCGCGAAGGACGCGTGGACGCAGCAGTAGTCAAACTCGATGCCTTGGCCGATTCGGTTTGGGCCGCCGCCGATAATCATCACCTTCTTTTTATCGGTAGGGATGATTTCACTTTCGTCTCCGTAGGAGGAATAGTAATACGGCGTTTCCGCTTCGAATTCCGCGGCGCAAGTATCGACGAGACGAAACACGGTATCGATGCCCATGCTTTTGCGCTTCTCGTTGACGGCTTTCCAATCGCAGTCGAAGAGTACGCCCAGCTGGCGGTCGGAGAAGCCGTATTCCTTGGCGGTCCTGAGCAGGTCTTTCTCGATTGTATCCAGGTTTTGGGCCTTCAGATCGTCTTCGAGGTCGCTGATTTGTTTGAGCTGATAGAGAAACCAGGGATCGATCTTGGTGAGCTCGAAGAGCTTATCGAGAGAGTAGCCGGATTTGAGCGCGTAGCGAAGGTAGAAGACGCGTTCCGCGTTCGGGCGGACGAGCTTTCCGTTGATGATTTCCTCGGAGGGGATTTCGTCTCCGCCCAGCTTGCCGCCGCCGAATCCGAAGGCTCCGATTTCGAGGGATCGAAGCGCTTTCTGGAAGGATTCCTTAAAGGTGAGGCCGATAGCCATGGCCTCGCCCACGGATTTCATGGAAGAGGTGAGCGTGTCGTCGGCTCCTTGGAATTTTTCGAAAGTGAAGCGCGGAATCTTGGTGACGACGTAATCGATCGTCGGCTCGAAACTCGCGGGCGTTTTTTTTGTGATGTCGTTTTGGATCTCGTCCAGACTGTATCCAACCGCCAACTTCGCTGCGAATTTGGCGATAGGGAATCCGGTCGCTTTCGAGGCGAGCGCGGAACTTCTGGATACGCGCGGGTTCATCTCGATGACGACCATGCGGCCGGTTTCCGGACTGAGAGAAAACTGGATATTGGAGCCGCCCGTTTCGACGCCGATCTCGCGGATGACGGCGAAGGAGGCGTCGCGCATGGATTGGTATTCCCTATCGGAGAGCGTCATCGCTGGAGCGACGGTGATGGAGTCGCCGGTGTGCACGCCCATCGGGTCGAAATTTTCGATGGAGCAAATGACGACGCATTGGTCTTTGCGGTCGCGCATCACTTCCATTTCGTATTCCTTCCAGCCGAGAAGGCACTCTTCGATGAGGACTTCGTGGACAGGTGAAACGTCGATGCCGTTCGCGACGATTTGCTCGAATTCCTCGCGGTTGTAGGCGATGCCTCCGCCTGCTCCGCCGAGGGTGTAGCTCGGCCGGATGATCAGCGGGAAATTGCCGATCTCGGCCGCGGCCGTGCGGGCTTCTTCGAGGGATTTGACTGTGCTGGATTTCGCGACGTCGAGGCCGATCTTTAGCATCGCCTCTTTGAAAAGTTCGCGGTCCTCGCCTTTCTCGATGGCGTCCGGCTTGGCTCCGATCATCTCGACTCCGTGTTCGGCGAGCACGCCTTCTTTTTCGAGTTCGAGGGAGAGGTTTAGAGCGGTTTGCCCGCCGAGTGTGGGGAGTAGGGCGTCGGGCTTTTCCTTGGCGATGATCTTAGTGACGGCCTCGAGGGTGAGCGGCTCGATGTAGGTGACATCGGCGAACTCGGGGTCGGTCATGATAGTGGCCGGGTTGCTGTTGACCAGGATGACTTTGTATCCTTCCTCCTTGAGGGCTTTGCAGGCCTGTGTGCCGGAATAGTCGAATTCGCAAGCTTGGCCGATGACGATCGGGCCGGCTCCGATGATGAGGATTGATTCGATATCGACGCGTTTGGGCATGGTATTTTGATCCGTTGTGCCACAGCGGATGAATACTGGGCAAGCGTGAAAAGAATCGATTACGCCCTAATGGCAAGCGCTTTTGCGGCGCCGTTTTTTTTTGCCGCGATCAGCGGGCGACGAGAGCGGAAGATCCGGCGGGATGGGTATTCGGTTTATCGGCTAGGAAAGCCAGAAAACGGACTGATTTCTTAGTCGCCGGGCTCGCACCCGAGGATGCTGGCCGCTTTCTCCGAATCGCCGTGGCAGGCTCTGAGCACGCGCTTCTTGTATTCGCGAGTAGCTTCTTCGATATGGTCGGCGAGGCTCGACCAGCTGGTGAGATCGCGGATCTTTTCGGGAAGGTCGTCGGGGTTGATCGTGTCGTCGGAGCATTGCATCGCGGCGGCTTCGATCGCTTCCTTCAGCTCGGTGTAGTTTCCTGCCCAGCGATAGTTTTGGAGGAGAGCTCGGGCTTGATCGCTAATGCTGACCGATTCCATTTCGAGACTGGCTAGAATGGATTTGGCGATTAGCGGGATGTCTTCCGATTGGTCTCGGAGGCTAGGAATCTCGATAGAGAGATTCGAAATTCGGTAGTAGAACGAGTCGTCGAATGCGCCGCTTTCCACGCTGCTTTCGAGATTCTCGCTGGTAGAAAAGATAAATCTCGTTTGCGTTTTGATGTCGCGGATGAGCTTGTCGGCATCGCGCTGCGTCTCGATTGAAAGGGCTTCAACGTTGGCGATGAACAGCGTGCCTCCCTCGGCTTGTTCGAGAAGGGCGCCGCCTTCGCTGTCGGGGCCAAGGAGCTGTTCGCGGATCTTGTCTTCGCCAAGCTCGTTGCAATCGACTGAGATAAAGGGGCCTTCGTCGGCTTCGCTCACTCGTGACTTGTGAATGACGGAGGCGATCCTTTGTCTCCGGGTGCCGTTTTCGCCGCAGAGAAGAACGGGAGTGGCGGAGTTGGCGGCGCGGCTGACGGCTTGTTTGAGCTTTTCGGCCGCGGGCGAATCGCCGAGGAGTGAATCTTCCCCGCCTTCTTCGTTGTCTTGTAGCTTGGCTTTTTGCAGAGCGGCCGCTCGCGAGATGGCGGCAATGAGCTGATCAACTTTGAAGGGCTTAGTTAGAAAGTCGAAGGCTCCGAGTTTCAGCGAGCTTAGCGCGTTTTCTTCGTCTGCCTGGCCGGACATCATGATGACGATTGCTTCCGGATCGATCGCTTTCAGTTTCTTGGCGAGTTCGAGACCGTCCATCGGCTCCATTATGATGTCGGTGAGCACGATGTCGGGGCGCTCTTTCTCGAAGGTCGCGATCGCTTCGTCTCCGTTGTGCGCGAAGAGAGTGGCGTAGCCTAGAGGTTGAACTACGGCGTCCAGCATTTCATGGATGGACTCCATGTCGTCTACTATAAGTATGGATTGCATTCGTTGATTTTGAAGCGGTCTCGCGAGCGAGTATGTGCCAGAAGCCTATTTTGCGGGTGGGCGAGAAATGAAAGAGTTGCGTTCGGAGATCATTATCCGGCGACTGAAGAGAGCTGGAAGATCGGAAGGAACATCGCCATGACGATGCCGCCGACGACGACGCCGAGAAAGACGATAAGCATTGGCTCGATGAGGGAAGTCAGGGATGCGATGATGGCGTCGGCTTCGGTGTCGTAGAAGTCCGCGATCTTGTTCATCATGCCGTCCACGTTTCCGGTTTGCTCGCCGGCTTTACTCATGTGCTTCATCATCGGAGGGAAGAAAGGGATGCAGGCGATCGTCTCGGAGACTTGGCCGCCTTCGGAGATGGCTTTCGAGATCATGCGAGAGGCATCTTCGATTTGCGTTCTTCCACTACTGGAAGCGACGATCTCGAGGCAGCGCAGGATGGGAACGCCACTGCGAAGCAAGGTCGCGTAGGTGCGGCAGAAGCGCGAGAGAGTGATCTTCTTCAAGAGGTTTCCGAAAACGGGAGCTCGAAAGAGGAGATTGTCTCGCACTCGCCTTCCTTTAGGCGTCTTCGTGAATCGCGCCCAGGCATGGAAAGCAAGAAATCCAGCTCCAATGACGTAGAGAATATTGCCTTTGAGCCAGTCGCTCAAATCGATGAGAAACTGCGTCGGCGCAGGAAGCTCCGCGCCGAAATCGCTGAACATGTCGGCGAAGACGGGGATCACGAAGATTAGAAGGACGTTGACCAAGATGACCGCCAGGCCGATTACGGCTACTGGGTAGGTCATCGCGGATTTGACTTTCTTGATAAGCTTGTTGGTCGACTCAAAATAGACCGCGACTTTGCCGAGAATCTCGGCGAGCCCGCCACTGGCCTCTCCGGCTTCCACCATGGAGACGAAAAGGTTGTTGAAGGCGTTGGGAAACTTCGAGCAGGCAGCGGAAAAGGCGTTACCCTGTGAGACGTCCGCCCTGACTTCTCGGATGATGATACGAAATACGGGGTCTTCTGTTTGGTCTTGGAGCGCTTCGAGAGAAGAGACCAATGGCAGTCCGGCCTCGAGCATCGAAGCAAGCTGCTGCGTGAAGACCGTTAGGCTTTCGAGCTTGAGCTTGTACTTCTTGGCCTTCTTTTCGTAGGCCTTCTCTTTGGCGAGGCGTTGAGATTCCCAGAATCCTACCGAAGCGCTGCGATCTTTGTGGCGAAGTCCGGCTTTCGAAGAGGATGACGATTGTTTTGTTGTGAGTAGAGCCATCTGTAGCTTCTTAAGTCGGCGCATTCGGAGGAAACTTTTTATCTTATGCCATTTAAAATGTCGTAAAGAGAACAGTCCTTGAGCGGTTGCGGTTAGATTCAGAGTTTTTTGAAGGGGAGACCGTTCTCCGACTTAGCCGATTCAATCAGGTCTACGAACACTCTCTTGGGAGGATTTAGCAGCTTTACGGATGGATCATTCTGTCAGAGAAAACCTTAGGAAGGACTCAGTGAAGTTGGACGAATATTTTTCTGATAGTTGGTCGGGGAAGGTGAATTTAGCGCTTGATTGATGAGTAATCTCTTCGCTAGTTGGCAGGTAAATTTTACCTGTCGGCATGAACGAATTTAAGAGAATTAGGCGTCAAGTTTTTAAACCATTGGTGGACAAGAGACTCCGTTGTTTTACGACGGTTGGGCACGATCTTTGCTAAGCGAAAAACGTGATCAACACAGTTTTAGACAACAAGTTCCCGTCGAATTTCGACGGGACTCGAGAGTATGTGCTGCATGGCTTTGGCTTGGCTTGAGCGCAGTTCAGAGTCGGGCTTAAGGCTCGACGACCGTTTGGCTGAGGCCCTGTTTTCGCTCAGGCGTTTGCCTATCCTGCTTGCGTGGGTCGCCTTGTCGGGGTTTTTCGCGTCTGACGCTGCCGGAGGCCAGATTCTTCTTTCGTGGAGCGATAGATCGAACAATGAAAGTGGCTTCAAAGTCGAGCGTTCTACCGACAATATTCATTTCGACGAGATTGCGATTGTCGGCAAGAATGTGACGACTTACGTGGATAAGGGCGGGTTGTCGTTGAAGCAGGTGTACGCGTATCGCGTGAGAGCGTTCAACAAGTATGGAAATTCTGGCTACTCGGAGGTGGCAAGCATCTTCTTCGATCCGCCCGCCCAGTTTTATTTCGGGTCGCTCGGATCGGAGAACGAAGGATCGTTTGCCTTGATGGTGAGAGGAGACAACACCGCGGTTTTCCTGGCCCGGCTCAGCGCGGCGGAATCGAGTGTTGCTGTAATGGAGTTCCGATTGTCGGAAGAATGCGAATTCTCGTTTTATATCGCGGGATTGGGAACGTTTTCTGGAAGAGTCGAGAACGATTTCGTGACCGGAGTTGTGGACATTCCTTCCGGGGGAGCGAATGGCGGGTTGTCGATCGATAGCTCTGGGTTGCCGATAGGTGGCGCTCGCGAGTACGGGAATGGCGCGACCGCCGGCATCGCGGGTTTCTACGACACAGGAACAGATGGCGAGTCGGGGGGAAGGATATTCGTTTTGGCGGGCCCGGATGGGCGAGGGTTTGTTGTGGCAGAATCCGCATCGATTAATAGAGCGAGTGAGTTGGAATTGGCGGCAAACGGATTGGCGTCCACTTTTTGGAGCGATGGGGCTGAGCTGTTTTTGGAGTTCAATGGAGCGAATGGCGCGGTAGTTGGAACGCTATCCAAAGAGGGTGAAGAAGATGTGGTGATGGTCGAGGAAACGGCGATCGAGAAGCGGAGCGCTTTCTCCAATGTTTCGATTCGAGCTCAGATTGAAGGGGGAGCGACCTCTATCGTTGGATTTGTGATAAGCGGGTCGGGAGAAAAGCAAGTTCTCATTAGAGCGATTGGGCCAGGATTAGGCGAGTTGGGGGTCGAGAATCCGTTGGATGATGCGCAATTGATTCTTTACCGACACCGGACCGTAGAGCCTTTGGCGGAAAATATTGATTGGTGGAGTAGTAGCAGTGGATCATTTATCGAGCAGCAAGCTGCCCGTGCGGGTGCTTTCCCATTGGAGAGGGGCAGCAAGGATTCGGCGCTGCTCGCGACGCTTCCAGCGGGGATTTATTCCGTCTTTATTAAGAATCGGACGGTTTCGAAGGGAACGGCGTTGATAGAGGTCTACGATCTAGATGAGGTCGGAGGCGCGTTTGCCGGGCCGAAATTAGTGAATCTATCTTTCAGGGGCGAGGTTGGAGGCGGCAGCGAGCCGATTATCGCGGGGTTTGTGCTGCAAGGGGATTGGGCCAATCGGGTTTTGATCCGAGCGATGGGCCGCGAGCTTGAGCGTTTCGGGGTTGCCGGAACGCTTAACGACCCGAATCTCCGCATCTATGGGAGCGACTTTAGGTCGGGGCCGATTTTTGAGAATGATGATTGGGACGAGGACGCGGTTATTCTGGAGCGCGTTGCCAGTCAGGTTGGCGCTTTCGGATTTGAATCGGGTTCGAAATCCGCGGCGAAAGCGTTGAGGCTCGATCCGGGAGTTTACACTGCAGTCGTTACTGGGGATGGATCTGGCGAGGTGTTAGTGGAAATGTACGAGATGCCCTAGCAATATGGGGATCACGCATAGGCAATATTCGAGTCCGTCGCGGTAGAGGATAGGCGGTTGAATTGGGATGTGACTACTCGAATACTGCAACCGCGATAGTCGATTTCCGCATCTGCGGGATGGAACGTTTCTCAATGGCTAATGTGTGCGCTACCTAGTGGCGCTAGGATAGTATTCAATTTGTCGTGAGGGCCTACAGGGGCCTCTTTTGAAGGCGAAGTCTTGTACCGAGTATGAACGGCGAGACTACCCAGCAGAAACGACAAAACTTTGAATGCAAGAATTGCGAACCGCAGAAGAGCGGCATTTCGTTCGGGACGCGGTTGTCGAAAATCGGCAGGACTGCGCTGGGGCTCTTTGTAATTGGGGCATGCATAGGAAATGGATACGCAGCGCAATTGACTCTTACTTGGAGTGATAACTCCGACAATGAGGATGGGTTCAACATCGAGCGATCTTTGGATGGAACGAATTTCGCGCAGATTGGATCTGTAGCTGCGAATGAGTCGAATTTCCTCGATACAACGGTCGTAGAAAATCAAGTATATACGTACCGAGTTAATGCGTACAACGCGTCTGGCGTTTCGGATTACACTAATACAGCTAGCGGAAGTGTGGATAACCCGAACGACGCTCCAATCATTAGTACGGTATCGGATATCTCGATACTTGAAGGCGGCGAATCCGGAACGATCTCCTTTACGATTGGCGACACCGAAACGGGCAGCGGCGAGTTGGTCGTGAGCGCTAGCTCTTCGAATCTGTCGCTGCTCGCGAATGAAGGCATTGCGCTATCCGGCAGCGGAGCGAACCGCTCGCTCGCGTTGTTTCCGGTGGGCGGAGCAAGTGGAACGTCGACAGTGACTCTTTCAGTGAGCGATGGAACGAACACAACCACGGGGACGTTCTTGTTGACGGTTCAGTCTATTACGGCTCCTACGATCACGTCGATTGGAGATATTTCCATCGCGGTCGGCGAAGTTATCGATCCGATTGGATTTACTATCGCTGACGCGGAAACGTCGGCCGAGAACTTGAACGTGAGCGTGGCCACTTCGAATGAGACTTTATTGCCAGTGCAGAACATCGTGGTAAGTGGTACAGGGGCGAACCGAACGTTAACGCTAACACCGGTGGCCAATCTGTCGGGAACATCGACGATTACAATTTCGGTAAGCGATGGCACTGGGGAAGCGATCGAGACGTTTGTCGTCAATTCGCTTAGCGCTCCGGTCATACTGACTCAGCCAGCGGATCGGGAAGGAATCGTTGGAGACATCAATGCCATGGAGGTTGTCGTGAGCGCATTTCCAGAGCCGGCCTATCAATGGCTGTTCAATGGAGTTCCGATCTCGGGCGCGACGGAAGCGACGCTTCTTTTCGATGGACTTTCTCTATCGCAGGAGGGGTTCTACTCGGTCATTGTCGCGAATAGCAATGGGATCGTTACGAGTGAAGAGGCTCAACTTTTAGTGGAGAGCCAGATCAACGTCACTCAGGCTCCGATAAGCCAGACCATCAATGGAGAAGGTAACGTTGTGTTGTCAGTTGTGGCTGACGGCCCCGGACTTACTTACCAGTGGTATCGCGGAGAGTCGGGCGACAAGAGCGATCCGATTGAAGGAGCGACAAGCGGTACCTATGAAACGGATACGCTATCGGCTGACGCGAATTTCTGGGTCGAAATCAAAACGGGAGGGATTGCCCAGGCCGCTGAATCGTTCAGCAGCGACACGATCGTGATTACTTTCGAGGCGTTGCCGCGATACTTTTTCGGTACGTTCGGTCCAGGAAACGACGGTTCGTTTGGACTGATGGTGCGGGGCGACAACACAGCCGTTTTACTCGCGTACATCGAGTCGCTCGACAAGCTTGTGGAAACCTCGGATATGATCGTTTCCTCCAGCGACACTTTCTCGTACGAAGAAGATGGGGTCGGGGTTCTTTCTGGCAGCATCGATGGCGAGGTGGTTTCGGGCGCGGTTTCGGGAACGGAACTCACATTTACTGGAACGATGTCCGATATCGACGGACCGACGGCGCCTCTTTCCGGATTCTACTATGCGGTCATGTCGAACACCTCGGATGGCCAGACTCTCGTGATTGCGGGACCGGACGGAAATAGTTTTGTCACGGTCCGACTGGGCGCGAGTGGCATGGGCGGTGAAGCCGTTCTTAGCACGAACGGAGCGATCTCGGCGAATTTGGGTGAAGGCTTGCAATTGTCTTTCAGCCTGGATCAATCGGTCTTAAGCCTGAGAGGAACGGCTCAATTTGGCGGATCGGCGTTTTCTTTAAGCGGCCAGCGGGAGGAAATGGAGCGAACCGACATTTTGTTCAATACGTCCATCCGAGCTAAGGTGCGCGAGGGCGCAAGCTCCATGATTGCTGGATTCGTTGTAGGCGGCTCAGGGCAGAAGAAGGTTCTGATCCGCGGTATTGGACCGTCGCTTCAAGCGTTCGGACTTGCGGATGCGGTAAGCGATCCTCGGATAACGCTCTATCGAATGGGAGAAAACGATCCGATTGCCCAGAACGATGATTGGGCGGACGCGAGCAATGCTTCTGATGTATCGATTAGCAGCCAGCTGGTGGGCGCGTTCCCATTGGCGAGCAACAGCAAAGACGCGGCATTGTTGATGGAACTGCCTGCGGGGGTCTACACGGCCCATGCCGCTAGCAATGGCGGAAGCGAAGGTACTGCCCTACTGGAAGTTTACGATGTGAGCGAAGCCGAAGAATCCGAATCGTCGGCGACGTTGGTGAACATCTCCCTGCGAGGTGAAGTCAGAACGGGCGACGATGTGATCATCGCGGGCTTCGTGGTGACGGGCGACTCTGCTAAGCGTTTGCTTATCAGGGCAATGGGATCGGAATTGGAGCGTTTTGGCGTCCCAGGCACTTTAGCTGATCCTAGACTGGAGATTTTTCAACAGGTCAATGGGGAAATGGTGTCGATTCTAAGCAACGACGACTGGACGGAAGAATCCGCGACGGCTTCGGGTATTTCCGCCCAAACCGGGGCATTTCCTTTCGATGAAGGGTCCAAGTCAGCTGCCCAAGTGGTTTGGCTTGAGCCGGGGATCTACACTGCGATTGCGTCTAGCGGCGATGGCTCGTCCGGAGTGGCGTTGGTTGAAGTTTACGACGCGCCTTAGTATTCTGAATAAAAGGAATCGCGCGGTCGGCTCAGTGGGGCTCGCGGAATCCGCGGAAAGCGAATTTGTCGATTAACTTACGCTCCCGCTCGTCGTTGATAATGTGAACACCCTATTAGTTAGGGAATTCGACTTGCTGGCAAAGCTGCGCTCTTGTAAGTAAACGACCTTCGCGATAGTTATGGAAATGATGAAAAAAACTCACCTACGCGTCTTCGCGACAGCCCTAGGAGGCGCGTTTCTATGGGTCCTTGGAGGATGCAACACGACGATGGAAGCTGCTCCGAACGTTGAGAAGGAATCCGTTTCAGAAGTGTCTTCAGAGTCTCTAGTTCTGATGGAGGGCGATGTTATCGAGATTGTTTTTCCTGGAGCTCAAGAGCTAAGCAGTAACCAGAAAATTCGCAGAGACGGGAAAATCACGCTGACATTTGTGGGCGAAGTGGACGTCACGGGTTTGACCTCAAGTGAGCTGGAGGAAAAATTGCTCGAATTGTACGATTCGCAAATCGTAACGAAGGAAGTCACGGTTACTCTCATATCGTCGTCGTTTCCGGTATTTGTCCAGGGGGTCGTTAATGCCCCTGGCGAGATCATATTCGATCGCAGAATCACCGCGTTAGAAGCCGTGATGAAAGCGGGTTACGACCCGAAACGCGCCAATTTAAAGAAAGTCGTGGTCAAGAGATTAGAGGACGGTAAGTACAAAAACTATTCCTTGAATCTACAGGCGGTTTTGGATGGGAAGAAAGACAAGCCATTCTATCTGAAGCCCTCTGACATGGTGATCGTTCCCGAGAAATTCGTTTGGAAATAGCGGATTTTGATCTCGGCAAGTAGCCGCGCGATCCTCTTGTTCGAATGCAGTATGATTCTATTGATAGGGAGTACTGGGTTCGTTGGAGCTTTGTTTGGAGAGCTGTTCGATCGGAAGTCGATTTCGTGGACCGCGATGAGCGGTAGGCGATTCACGTTTTCCGAAAAGGATAAACTCATCTCCGAGCTCAGCGCGCGATCGATTTCTTTTGTGATCAACTGCGCGGGCTACACGGGAAAACCGAACGTCGATGCTTGCGAACTCGACAAAGGCAATTGCCTGGAGGGCAACGCGATTTTACCTTCAGTGGTCCGCGAGGTTTGCGGAGCGCTCGGGATTGGCTGGGGGCATGTTTCTAGCGGGTGCGTTTTTGCGGGGGAACGTCCAGGGGGCGGAGGCTGGCGAGAGGACGATGCTCCCAATTTCTGCTTTCGCCGGCCGCCTTGCTCATTCTACAGTGGGACGAAAGCTCTCGGCGAGGAATTGCTTGGCTGGCGAGAAGTGGATACCTGCGCCGATTGGCCGAAATGGGAACACGAATCGGTTCCACAAGGCTATGTATGGAGATTGCGCATACCTTTTGACGAGAACGATGGGCCGCGGAACTATCTGAGCAAAGTGCAGCGGTACGAGAATCTTCTCCAAGCCCGCAATTCGCTCAGCCAACTTAGCGATTTCGTAGACGCGTGCTGGGAATGCGTCGAAAAGAGAGTGCCCCATGGTATTTACAATGTAACCAATCCAGGATCGGTGACGACATCCGAAGTGGTTGATCTAATAAATAAGCACGGCGTAAACAACAAGGACTATAAGTTCTTTGATAGCGAAGAAGAGTTCATGACGAAAGCCGCTAAGACCCCGAGATCGAACTGCGTGTTGGGTACGACCAAGTTAGAGGCCGCGGGCATAAAAATGCGGTCTGTTAGAGAAGCGCTTGAATGGTCGCTGGAACATTGGAAGCGTGAAGTCGAGAGGTTTGGTGAGGCCAGGGATTGCAAACCATCGAAAAGAAACGATATAGATAGGCTTTCATTATGAATTCAATCTTCGTTACAGGCGGCAGTGGTTTTATCGGCTCCAATTTCGTCCGGCTCCTGCTCTCCAACAACGAGTGCTTGCTCAAGGATTCTGGCTATGATCGCCTTATCAATTTGGATGCGCTTACGTACGCGGGCAATCCGGCGAATCTTGCGGACTTCGAATCGCTTGACGCCTACCGTTTCGTTCACGCCAACATACTCGATCAAGAGCGCGTCGAGTCGCTTCTCGAAGAACATTGCGTATCCACGATCGTCCACTTCGCTGCGGAAAGCCATGTTGATCGATCGATTGACGGGCCTGAGCCTTTTGTCGAAACGAATGTCACGGGAACCTTGCGTTTGCTTCAAGCGGCGAAGAAGCGCTGGGAAAGCTTGGAAGAATCGGCGAGAGAAGAGTTTCGGTTTCTACATGTTTCAACCGATGAAGTGTTCGGTACTTTAGCTGCGGATGACCCAGCCTTTTGCGAGACGACCCCCTACGCGCCGAACAGTCCGTATTCCGCATCGAAGGCCTCGAGCGATTTTCTAGTGCGCTCCTATTACCATACTTACGGATTTCCCGTCATCACGACGAATTGCTCGAATAATTACGGGCAGTATCAGTTTCCAGAAAAGCTCATTCCGCTTGTGATGCTCAACGCTCTTGAAGGCAAAGCCCTTCCGATTTACGGAGACGGCAAGCAGATTCGCGACTGGCTCTATGTCGAGGACCATTGCGCAGGGATTCTCGCTGCCTTGGAAAAGGGCCGATTGGGCGAAACCTATTGTATTGGAGGTCGTAGCGAGATGGAGAATCTCCAGATTGTGCAGCGCATTTGCTCCATTCTAGATGAGCTCCGTCCGCCTGCGGAGAATCCGAAAATGGAAGGGAAAGGGCATTCGAAGTACGAAGACTTGATAGCGTACGTAAAAGATCGCCCAGGGCATGATCGCCGTTACGCGATAAACTGCGATCGAATCCAAAAAGAGTGTGGATGGAGCCCTAAAGAGACATTCGAATCAGGTATTCGACGGACCGTTGAATGGTATTTGGAAAACCAAGATTGGTGCCAGAGTATAACTAGCGGAACCTACGCCCACGAACGTCTGGGGCAGATTGAAACTTGAAGATCACTAACTGCGAAGGTCGCTAAGATTTAAGAGAATGGGTGGGTTGGAGCTATGAACATTGAAATATTGAAACAGAAGATAATTTCCTCTGCGATCGAAGTTCACAAGGAACTAGGGCCGGGGCTGCTGGAGTCGACTTATGAACGGTGTTTGATTCACGAACTCAGTTCTATGGATTATCCGCTAAATACGCTAAATACGCGAATGAACGCGAAAATGAAGAGGAAAACCATCTGAATTGCGAGTTGTCGTTTTTGGGGGATTGGGTAGGAATATTGTATGGAATCTAGATTACTGTTTAAAGAAGAGTGTTACCACATCGTTGGAGTTTGTTTCGAGGTATATAAGGATATGGGATGTGGTTTTCTGGAGGCCGTTTACCAAGAGTGATTGGAATTCGAATTTGCCTTTCAGAATGTCCCATTTGTCGCCCAATCGCCGATTTAGCTAATCTATCGAGGAAGAGTGCTCGCTCAAAACTACAAACCGGATTTCAATTGTTACGAATCAATTATTTTGGAAATCAAAGCGGTGTCGAATCTGGCAGATGAGCATCGAGCTCAAGTCATCAATTATCTCAAAGCCACTGGCAAAGAACTTGGCTTGCTCGTTAACTTTGGCCATTTCCTAAAAATCCAATGGGAATGTATTGTCTTCACGCAATAGGACTTTGATCTTTCGCGTCTTTTAGTGTGTTTAGCGGACTCCAAAACTCAAAATCCAGTAGTTGATTCTTAGCGGCCTTTGCGGTTTAATAAAACATGAGCATCTCATCGAAAAGAAAAGGAATAGTCCTGGCGGGCGGATCAGGGACGCGTTTGTATCCCTGCACGATAGCGGTATCCAAACAGTTGATGCCGATATACGACAAGCCGATGATCTACTATCCTATTTCTTTGCTCATGCTGGCGGGAATTCGGGAAATCCTGATTATCTCAACCCCTCAAGATACGCCTCTTTTCGAGAGACTGCTGGGCGATGGATCTCAATTTGGCGTTTCGTTTACCTATGAAGTGCAGCCAAAGCCGGAAGGATTGGCCCAAGCCTTTGTTATAGGAGATTCCTTCCTAGATGGGACGAAGGCGGCGCTTGTATTGGGCGACAATCTCTTTTTCGGTCATAGCCTTGTCAATACCTTGAAAGCTGCTGACGACCAGAGATCCGGGGCAACCATTTTCGGATACCAAGTGGCGAATCCGACTGAGTATGGTGTTGTCGATTTCGCGAAAAACGGACGCGTCTTATCGATAGAGGAGAAGCCCACTCAACCGAAGTCGAACTACGCAGTTCCCGGCTTGTATTTCTATGATGAGAACGTCGTCGAGTTTGCGAAGAGTATCGAGCCTTCTGCACGTGGCGAACTAGAGATTACCGACCTCAATAGGATCTATCTGGAAAAGGAATTGCTTCGTGTCGAGATATTGGGGCGTGGTACGGCTTGGCTGGATACTGGGACTCATAGATCGTTGATGGACGCGTCTCAGTTCGTGCAGGTTATCGAGGAAAGGCAGGGTTTGAAAATGGCCTGTTTGGAGGGAATCGGATTTGAAAACGGTTGGCTGTCTAGGGAGTCGCTGGAAGAACGCATCCGCTTCCTTGGGAAAACGGATTACGCGGGTTACCTAAAAGGCCTCGTCGGGGGTTGAAGAAGCCGTAACGGCCTGCCTACAAAGTGGGCACGAAAAAAGCCGCTTGATTAGCTAAGCGGCCTTGAAAATCGGTCGTAAGTCGAGAGTTGGAATGGCTAGGGTAACGGCACGATCGAATCACGGTTGTTAATGGATTAACAGTTTTTTGACACTATCCGGGGCTTAGTGGTATGCAAGGGAAAAATGGAATTATACCGAATAAAAATATTGGAATACCCTTGGCTCGGTGGTGAACACTTCTGCTGTAGTGATCTAGGCGTTCTTTTTCGTGCAGCTCTAGTGCATAATCGCTAGCTGACCTTTGCTTGAAATGCCTATCGATTGATGCCGAGTTTTTTCATCAGCTCGTAGAAGTTGGGACGACTTATTCCTAGCTCCGTGGCGGCGGAGGTGATCTTGTTCGAGTGCTTGCGCAAGGCATCCAAGACCATCTGGCGCTCGAGATCTTCTCGGGCTTCTTTGAGAGATTTGCCAACATGAGCTTGGCTCGCAAGGCTGAGCTCCATGTCGTCTGGGCTGATCGTCTTGCCTTCACTCATAATGACGGCGCGCCTCAAGCGATTTTGCAGTTCGCGGACATTGCCGGGCCAATTGTGGCGGATCATCGCAGTCGCGGTTTTCGATCCAAGGGAGAGACCCGGTTTGTTGTTTTCCTTTGCGAAGCGTTGCAGCAGTGCATTCGCGATTAGCTCGATGTCTCCTTCGCGGTCGCGCAGCGGAGGCAGATTGAATTCGACGACAGCGAGCCGATAAAAGAAGTCTTCGCGAAAGGTGCCTTCGGCCATGCCTTTCTTAAGATCGGCGTTGGTTGCGGCGACCACTCGGGCATTGACCTGGATCATGTCGTTGCCGCCGACTCGCTCGATATATCCCTCCTGCAGGAATCGCAGCAGCTTGACTTGGACTTGGAGAGGAACGTCTCCGATTTCGTCCAGAAAAAGCGTGCCGCCGGTGGCTTGCTCGATCTTGCCTTTCTTTTGAGCGTGGGCGCCTGTGAAAGAGCCTTTCTCGTGACCGAATAGCTCGCTTTCCAGGAGAGCCTCAGGAATCGCGCTGCAATTAATGGCGACGAAGGGCTGGGCGCTGCGGGCGCTGCGCTGGTGGATAGCCCGAGCGGCCATTTCCTTTCCAGTGCCGCTGTCGCCGAGAATCATAACGGGCGCGTCTGAGGTGGCGACTTTCCGAATCGAATCGAATACTGCTTGGATCGGCTTCGATGTCCCTAGCATGCCCTCGAAAGTGTCGTCGTTGTACTGACGTTTCATCTCGAAAAATTCGCGTTCGAGCTGGGCAACGTGAAAACAGCGCTTGAGCAGCAGCAGCAGCTCGTCCATATCGACCGGTTTGGTCAGAAAATCGTAGGCGCCGGAACCGACGGCTTGAAGGGTGTTTTCGCGCTCGCCCTGGCCCGAAGCGATTACGACCTTGGTCTTTGGATCGATTTCCAAGAGTTCGCGGAGAGCAGCGAGGCCTTCTTCTGGTGTATTTGGGTGGGGAGGCAATCCGAGGTCGAGGAGAACGACCAAGGGTTTGTGAACCCGGAATTTCTCGATGGCGGAGTTACGATCGAAGGCTTGGACGATCTCGTAATCCTGGGCGAGGCCCCACTTCATTTGAGTGCGGATTTCTTCGTCGTCATCGACTATGAGGAGTGTGGGATTCATGGAGGGAATTTGGGATAAACCAACAGCGTTCTTACTAATGGTTAACGGTCTAACGGGATCTTGTTGAAGGAATTTGGTCCGCTAATATCACTAAAGGGCGCGAAAACTAGCGGGAGTAGGCGATTCGTTCCCATTGTATTTTGGGATGATGCCCGAAGTTGACGAGCAGTCCTAGTGTTGATCTCGTGGCCTTGAGATAGTTGATGATTTGAGCTCGGTGCTCATCAGTCAAGGTGGATACGGCCTTATTTCGACGATTGTAGAGCCGAAACAGAAGAAGTCTGGAATATATTGGTGAGCCAGTTCTTTTCCTCGATAGGTCAATTTTATGGGATATTGGGCGAGGTAGGGAATCGTTTGATATTCGAATTCGATAGCTTCAGCAAATCCGCATCCCTTTTCTTTGTAGACCTCAAAACAAGCTCCCATAATTCGATAGCATTCCTCTTTGAACAATAGTTTAGATTCCATGCCAAGATCGCTATTCAATATTGAAGCGTTCGACAATGGTATTGGGCCGGAATAAATACGGAAAATGTTCAAACGAATTGAATGCCCCATTGAATCTCGATGATACGAGTGCACACGGACTGAATCAAAATCCTATGTAGTCGGTCCTGAAAAAGTGTTTTGATTTTTCAAGCAACGGGCGATCGATTCGCCTGGCGTATTGCCAATTCTCGAGCGATGGCCAAAAAAATGGGTTGGTTGATCCATTTCTTTAGATTGAAGGCCACCGCGGCCATGAGAAGATTCAGGCTGTCGCCGAGCAGGCCTTTGAGAAAGCTTCGTCCTAGCCTGAAGTCGCTCTTGAGGTGCCCGATCACCGGCTCGCTTGCGGAATCTCTTCCTGTCGCGACTCTTCTGGTAGACGGCGGAGTTTTTGTTCGGCCTTCCGGGAATGTGTATCCTCGTTTCCCCTACATTCTTTCTCCCACTGTAGCCTCGGTCGGCGAGGCAGTCTTTCGGGCGGACTCCCGCGATTCTTTCGATCTGCGCGAAGGCGGGTTCGAGAGTCTGCTGGTCGCCGACGTTTCCGCGGAAGCTTTTCGCGCCCACTATGATTCCTCCCCGATAGGTCCGCGCGATCGAGGCCTTCTGGCCGAACTCCCACTTCTTGTGGCCCTTGCCCTTGCCGATGCAGCTCACTTCGGGCTCGTGCAGGCTGTAGATCTTGTTTTTGTCGCTTCGCTTCTGGGCCAGGACTTTGTCGAGCAGATCAAGCTCTCCGCCTAGTCGCTCCCGCGCGTCGGCGGGCAGATTGCGGCGAAGCTCGCGAACCGGAGCTCCGGCGATCGTCTTGAGCTTGCGCGCGGACGCCCTGGCGGATTTCGCGCGCCTGGGATGGGAACGGTTGGGCTGGTCCTTCACCGGCTTGGGAAGGGTTCGGCGATAGGCTGCGGCGCAGGCCGACTCCCTCTTCACGCACTTCTCGGCGATCTTGCGATAGAGCTTGGAATCGGTCGGGAAGGCTATGTCCTTCTCCTGCACCGTCGTGTCGACGATAACCGTGCGCTCCCGCGCCTTCTTGCCGTGAAGGCGTATCGATTCGGCGAGAATAGCCTCGAAGCCCTCTTCGCCGACGCGACGGCGAAACCGGCTCAAGGACGAAGGGTCGATCGGAAGGCGCCATTGGAACTCGATCTCGCCGGTGAAGTATTGGAAGTACGGATTCTGCACCCATTGGGCGACCACCTCGTCGTCGCTGAGGTCGTGAAGCTGCTTGAGTATCAACAGCCCGACCATCAGGCGAATCGGCTTGCCCGGAGCTCCTTGGCTCTCGCTGTAGCTCTAGCCCATCTCCCGCTCGAATCGTTTCCAGTGGATAGCTCGCGAGAGCTTGCAAAGCGCCTGGCGCTGGTCGAGCAGGCTTTCCAGGTTCGGCAGAAGGAAGCTTTCTTGGTCGTCTTTTTCGCTCGGCTTTATCATCTCTTTGACCGGGTTTTCCGCTTGTATCCGAAAACACTGTCAAAACAGGCAAGCAAAGGCAAGTTTTAGTTGCTGACAATCAATGAGTTGAGTCGTTATTCAGCGGCGACTAAATAAATGGTCGGGGCTAAAGGATTTCAATTGAATTGCTAGAGACTACGTCGGCGGATTGGATGGCGTTTTCCTAAAATGAAAACTCGTTTTCTTAGCCTAATCGTCTCCCTAATCGCAAGCGCTACTGGTTTAGCTGCAGATAAGCGTCCGAATATCCTGCTGATACTCTCTGATGATCATAGCATGCCGCATTTGGGTGTGTATGGAGATGTTAATTGTCAGCGCTTCAATATTACGCCGAAGCTCGATGAAATGGCAGCGGAAGGCATGCGGTTAAAACGGGCTTATACGGCAGCGCCTCAGTGCGCGCCTTCGCGTATATCGATTTTCGCGGGACGATCGCCGGTGGGGCTTTCGACGACTCGATTTGCCCAGCCAGCTCGCGCGGATACGGTACTCTTCACTGATGTCTTGAGAGAGGGTGGCTACTGGGTCGGTTTAGATGGGCGACACCAGCATTTGGATGGAAGGGGAAGGGATCTGGATCACGTTTCGGAGGCGCTGGTGGAGATGGGTATGCGCGAGGAAGCGTTCGAGCGTCGCTTTGACCACTTCGTTAGAGGGGCGAGCACTAAAGGCAAAGCCTTGGCGAATGTCGGCGACTTGGTGGGATCGGTTTTGGACGAAATACCTGTAGGTAAGCCCTTCTTTCTTTATTTCGGGTTTAATCAGCCGCATCGAAAATGGGGAGACGACTACGATGGCATCGACCCTGCAAAGCTCGTTTTGCCTCCGGATTGGCCGGATATACCGGAAACGCGATTGGACTACGCCAAGTATCTGGCGGAGGTTCGCGATTTGGATACGGGAATCGGATTGGTGAATGATG
Source organism: Opitutales bacterium (assembly GCA_021772595.1). Taxonomy (GTDB): domain Bacteria; phylum Verrucomicrobiota; class Verrucomicrobiia; order Opitutales; family Opitutaceae; genus Pelagisphaera. Next base: position 4,478 of record JAJFLS010000434.1, on the reverse strand, counting down.
TATTGAAGAAACGGGGACTAATGGAAAATACCCTCGTGATCTTCATGGGGGATAATGGGGAAGCGTTATTGAGGGGCAAGGGGACCTTGGCGACGCGGGGCACGCATGTCCCATTGATCGTTCGTTGGCCGGGCAAGGTGAAGGCGGGATCGGTTAGCGATGCCCTTGTGAGCGGTGTGGACTTGTCGGCGACTATAATCGATGTAGCTGGACTCAATGCGGCTTCGGGTATGACGGGAGTGAGCTTCATCGACGAACTGCAGGGAAAACCTTTCCGCGGCCGTGATTACGTCTTTGCCGAACGCGGTTGGCATTTCGGACCGATTACGCAAACGGATGGTTTCGATCTATCGCGTTCGATCACGACCGATCGCTATCTCTACTTGTACAACGCGATTCCGGAACGTCGCTACTCGCCTGTTGATATGGGCAAGAATCCCGTTTGGATCGCGATGCAGCAGCTGCACGAACAAGGCGAACTGTCGGCGCTGCACGAGCGACTCTACTTCCACCTTCCGCGTCCGATCTTCGAGCTCTACGATTTGGAGAAGGATCCGTTTCAGTTAAAGAATCTGGCTGGCACGAAAGCGATCGAAGCAATCGAGACGGAGTTGCGAGTCGAGATGGACAAATGGATGATTCGCGAAAGCGATTTTCTCCCACTGCCGAGTCACGTTCACCAACAAGAAAACCGTTAACCGATATCAATGTTCACTCAAACGTTTCATAAACCACGGAGGTACGGAGACGAAATAATCCATCTATACTCCCTGTCCTTCGTGGTTGAAAAAATCGCGCATTGCTATCCTCATTTCCGAGAAGTCTGACGGATGATCCTTTTTCTGAAAACCAAACTGCTCAATCGCCTCGCGCTACCTCTTCTCGTACTGTCTATCGTAGACGGTATCGCCTCGCCGGATTTCGCCACTGACATTGCTCCCATCCTCTACGAGAATTGTTGATCGGAAATTCAATTGTTCCGATTTGGTTCAGGGGGAGGCACAGCATCTGCCTTGGTTGGCCTGTAGGTTGTTAAGCCCTTAAATTCCTCATCTTGCTTCACTTTCGCTTATTTCTGCGTGCGTTCTAGATCGGGGATTGGTTCGGAAGTCAAATAGGGTTCAAATTGTGGCAAGAGCTCATCGCCTTGTGCCGTGGTCCAATTTGCCGAAGGGCCACTGCCCTCCGTGATCGCTGGTGAATAGGAAGATGAAGCTATCGCCAAACTTCTCTTTGGCGAATTCCAGGACCCGGCCCATTTCCTCATCCATCCCTTCAATGTCTGTCAGGTAACGCGCCCAATGTTTGCGCGTTTCCTCGGTGTCGATGAAGAATGGAGGCAAGGTCACTTGCTTTGGATCATAGTTCATTTCCTTGGTCCAGGCGACATGCGGCCGACGATCGCCGACTAAAAGGCAAATGGGAGCGTCGATATCCGACTCGCTAAAATGCGTCACCACTTCCTGAGACATATCGGTCTTTTGGGGAGAATTAAAGTCCAGACCCGCGAAGTCCTTGTTGCGATGAGCTATTTTGCCAAATGAAGCGATGTGGTACCCCAAGGATTTTAGGATGGGCGGAAGGAACTGGGTGCCCGGTTTAACCTCGCTGTGATTGGGATGCGCGCCATGCCGCGCGGGCATCAATCCGGTGAGAAACGAGAAGCGACTGGGACAACAGGCTGGGGAGGCGACATAGGCGTTGTTAAAAGTCATGCCCGCTGCAGCGAGCCAATCCATGGTCGGAGTTCGAACGTCCTTCGAGCCATGAATGGAAGTATCCAAACGGCCAAGATCGTCGGAGATAAATACAACGATGTTTGTCAACGTCGCGGCGTGAAGACTCGCCGCGAGCAGACAAGGTAGCGCAAGGCAAAGTGACGCGCGGCGAGCGATAGAGAGTAGGAATAATAGATATACGGTGATTGTATTCTTTTCCATTTTATAATTACTTCTTACTACTTGGCTTTGGATAAACTTTATCCTCCAGGGCCCATGCATGCCATGAATCATCCATTTCTTTGAGGCGCCGACTTTCTGCTTTGGCGAGGTTCTTAAGCTCCGTCCGATCATTTTTGAGGTTATAGAGTTCCCATTTCTCAATGTCTGGGCCTTGTGGAGTCGCGACCCCTTTACCCACCAATTTCCAGGAACCATCTATCATGAAGGCGTTGTTTTCATGCTCCGAGAACATTGGTTTGGTGCGCATGAGAGACTCAGCTGTAAAGGATGGGGTAAGTGAAATACCGCGTAGTGGGTGGAGTTCATTACCTTGATAGGTTTCGGGATACTTGACGTCACATACTTCCAGAAGTGTAGGAACAACGTCTATGAGTTGAGCAGAGTCGCGATACCAGTTGCTTTGACTTTGTATGCCATTGGGCCAATGTATGATGAAGGGCGTTGCTGAGCCGCCTTCGTGGGTGTAGTGCTTGTAGAGGCGGAACGGTGTACTGGACGCATTTGCCCAGGCCGCACCGTAGTTATTGTTAGTCTCGAGGTTGCGTTTTTCTATATCGAAAATATTACCTCGACCAAGCGTTTCACCTTCAGCGCAGGCGGCGTTATCAGACATGAAGAGGATGAGCGTATTTTCGAAGAGGCCTTGGCTTTTTAGAGAAGTTATGAGTTTGCCGATATTTTGATCAACACGGTCAATCATTGCGGCATAGACAGCCATGCGCAGGTCCATTTCCTTTTGCTTTTCGGGCTTTAGACTTGTCCAGTCCGGCACTTTTGAATCACGCGGAGAGAGGCGATGCTTTCTTCAAAGAGGCCGAGTTCGATTTGACGCCGGTAGCGGTTTTGACGCAATTGATCCCATCCCATGCTATATTTACCGTGATATTTATCTATATCTTCTTCATGCGCCTGGTGAGGCCAATGAGGGGCTGTATAGGCTAAGTAGAGGAAGAAAGGGGCATCCTTTTCGCCTTCGTCTAAAAAATTAATGGCGTGGTCTGTAAAGGCATCTGTTGTGTAGTAGGGGCGATCGGTGGTGCTCTCAACTGTTGTCAATGGTTCATTGTCCCAGGTTATGCCTCTACCTTCACGTTTATCCGAATCAGGGGAAAAATAGCGGGTTGAGCCGGCGATGTTGCCATAGAATTTGTCGAACCCTCGTTGGAGCGGCCAACGTGATTCCTCATGGCCTCCCAGGTGCCATTTACCAGCGAGATAAGTTGAATAGCCAGCTGAGCCAAGCACTTCCCCCAAAGTGGCGCATTGACGATTGAGGAATCCGCGATAGTTCGGGAACGCTTGTCCTTTATCATTTTTCTCACTGTTGGTGGGCGAATTGGTCATGTGACCGATGCCTGTAAGGTGCGGGTGTAAGCCAGTCATAAGCGTGGCCCGCGTCGGACAACAACGCGAGGCGTTATAGAATTGAGAATAACGTACGCCGCCCTCAGCTAATGAATCGATGTGAGGAGTTTTGATCTCGCTGCCATAAGCGCCGATGTCGGAAAATCCCATGTCATCGACAAGGATGATGATGACATTCGGCCTTTCTGCAGCGTTAAGGTGAAAGCCTGTGGTTACCAGAGCAAGGACTAGTGAGTATATAGTGATCGTATTTTTATGAATTTTATAATTCATCTTTTCGAATGTCTTTTGTGTTGATGCTTTAATCTTTGTAATGCCTTTGTTCACTTTTCGATCTTCACGGGAATCCAATTCGTTTCCTCTGAGTATCGATACCCATTTTCCTTGAAATGGTCAGTCATATAGTCCGCGCGATAAGGATACTGATCAAACAGCACAGGCGCATCGGTGAAGCGCGGGTCTTCGGTGGTGGCCAAGTATGAAGTCAACTGCTTCTTCAATTTCTCTAATGTCTTTTTGTGCTTTGGATTTTTAGCTAAATTGTTCACTTGGTCTGGATCGGCGTTGCAATCGTACAGCTCTACAGCTGCTCGCTTGGCAAAACTAAGATCATAGTATTTAACGATCTTACTTTCGTCTTTATGCTCGATAAGAAAACTCTTGGTCGGGCCGGCATCACAATCAGTATAACTATCTTTAGGGTGCGTCGCGCCAGAGGGCACACCCGCTGGCCAGCGATCAGCCTCAAGGTTAAGGATCAGCAACCAATCGTCCGTTCGTATCGCGCGAGATGGATAGCCATCCATAGACGGTAACTTTTGGCCGACCCCATGGCGCTCGCGACCGTACACCACGAAGTCGCGCTTCCTATCTACACGACCCTTCTTCTTGGACTTCAGTATAGGCAAAAGATTTTTACCGGTCATCACTTCCGGAACTTCGATGCCTGCTGCAGTTAGAAAGGTTGGCGCAAGGTCTGTTAAGGATGCAAAATCGGATAATGTCCGGCCTGGCTTCACCTGATCACCCCAACGGATAGCCAAGGGCACACGCGAGCCCCAGTCATAGAGATTTCCTTTGCAGCGAGGGAAGGGCATACCGTGGTCACCCGTCATCACTATAATTGTGTTATCCAATTCTCCTGCTTCCTCG
>JAJFLS010000433.1 GCA_021772595.1 Opitutales bacterium | reverse complement strand
TCGAACGCGTCTACGTCGCCAGCCTGGATCTTGTGCACGACGGCGAGATCCTCGTCCGCTTCCAGCCTTCTTTCAGGCGAGGAAACAAGCGATTTGGTAATGGCTTTGGTGATGCTCATGCGGGAGTAGTTTGAGACGACCTTAGTCTATTAGAGGGAAAAGTCTAGAACCCATCTCCAAAATCGGGGATTTGGGGCGTTTTTGAGGAATTTTTCAGGTTGCTGCCTGATCTGACTGGAGCGCTTCGACCTGGTTCCAAAGCAGTTCGCTGATCGTGTGGAGCAATTTCGCCGCCTCGTCGTTCAAAAACGGCTCGATACTCTCCCGGGCGGAGATGATTTCGCGTAAAATCGCCTGCCTCACCTCCTCGAAGATTCCCAGCTCGTCGAGCTTGAAGAGCCAGTGGGGAATATCCGCTTCGGCCTCGCCGGAAAGCGCGTCGCGAAGCCGCTGGGCGTCGCCGTCGGGGAGGCGGTCGCGCAGAAGGATCAGCGGCAGGGTCGCTTTGCCGGTCGCGATATCCGTTCCCAAGGTTTTGCCGATCTTGTTCTCGGAGCCGATGAGGTCCGTGAGATCGTCGTAAATCTGGTAGGCGATGCCGAGATGACGCCCGAACGTACCGGCAGCTTCCACGTAGTCGCTATCTCTGCCGCCGAGCCGGGCTCCGAGGAGACAGGCGATGCTGAAGAGTTCCGCGGTTTTCAGGTCGATGACGCGATTGTAGGTCCGCAAGTCGATGTCTGGATTGCCTCGCTGCATGGTTTGCAGGATTTCGCCGGTGCAGACGTTGCGCATCGCGATGGCGACTTTTTCGCTGACTTCGGTGGTGGGGAACTGGGTGGCGAGATAGACCGCGTGTGAAAAGAGGGCGTCCCCAAGCAGCACGGCGGTGGTGTTGTCGTGCTTTTTGGCGACGGTTGGGCGGTTTCGGCGAATGTCCGCCTCGTCCATTATGTCGTCGTGCACGAGCGTGGCGAGGTGGATCGTCTCGATTACGGCGGCGAGCTTCACGAGTTTCTCGTCGACGACTCCCTCGCCCTGCCAGCCGCTGAAGAAGATGAGCGACGGGCGGATGCGTTTGCCGCTGGTGTCGATGCAGTATTCGACGTGGTCTCGGATTTCCGCTTCGAAGCTGTCGATCTGGGCGAACAAAAACCCGTCGAGGGTCTTCAGATGAGGTTGAAGCAACTGAAAAAGTTCGGGGAGGAGCTTGGCTTTGCTGGTTGTGGGCATCTGTGGAGCGTGGGGCATGCTTGGGTGCGGATTGGTCGATTTTGAGGGGGCGCTACGCCTGAACTCACGTCTTGAAGGCGAATTTGACTGCGTTTTCAGAAATCCCAAACAAAAAGCGCATCCGGCTTCGCCTGGAATTGGGCAGCTCTAGACCATTCTCACTTTCGTTAGGTCTTGCCCGTCAATCACGCCGATGGGCTTGCTTTCCGCGTCGACGACTATCAGATCGTCGATCTTGCGGGTTTCGAATATGCGGAGCGCTTCGACCGCGAGGGTATCGGACTCTATGACGACGGGGCTACGTGTCATGTAATTGGATACGGGTTTCCCGAGGAAATCGGCATCTTCGAGGACGAGCCGGCGAATGTCGCCATCGGTGAAAATCCCGCTAAGCTTGCCGGCCGAATCGGTGAGCGCGATGCACCCGCTGTTCGGATTGGTCATCTGCGCCAGGCAGTCTCTGCAGGAGGCGTCGTCGGAGATCAGGGCGAACTGCCCTAGGGGGCGCATGATGTCGTTGACGTTGGCGGCCAAGGTTTTCCCAATGCTGCCGCCTGGATGGAAACGGGCGAAGTCTTCGTGACTGAACGCCCGCCATTCGAGAAGCACCATGGCCAGCGCGTCTCCGATGGCCATGCACGCGGTCGAGCTGGCGGTCGGAGCGAGGTCGAGCGGGCAGGCCTCCTGCTCGGCGCAGTAGACGAGGGCCTCGTTGCAGAGTTTGGCGAGCGAAGAGTCCGACTTGGAGGTCACGGCGATGGTTCGGAGATTGAAGCGCGAAATGAGCGGCACGAGGCGGAGGAGCTCTTCAGTTTCGCCGCTATTGCTGAAGGCAAGCAGGGCGTCGCCTTCGCGGCAAAGCCCCATGTCGCCGTGCAACGCGTTCACAGGGTCGAGAAAAGTCGAAGGCGCGCCGATGCTGTTGAAGGTGCCAACTAGCTTGTGGGCGATGTGGGCGCTTTTTCCGATCCCGGATAGGATGAGTTTGTTCCCTTCATTGAGGGTTTCTATCAAGGTCGAGGCGACGCTGGCGAAAATCGAATCCAGATGTTCGCTGGTCTTTCTCAAAGCCTCCGCTTCGATGTCGATGCAACGGCGGCCTTTGGCAATAATGTCGGCGGTATCCATTTTTATGAAGAGAGGGCGCGATTTGCTGATTTCGGACTTGGAATGTCGGTAAGAGGTGGTCTCATAGTGTTCGCGCCGAATTGACAATGATGAGAAGGATCTACGCATCAAAGCTTATTTTCGCCCTGTTTGGGGCGTTTGTTTTTGCTGGCTGCTCCGAGCAGGTGTCTTCGAGCATTTTGGATGAAACCGAGGAGCCGGCCTACCGGCGAGCGAAGGATATGCTGACTCGGAATCTCAATAGCGAAGCGCTTTCCAATTTCAACAATGTCATATTGAAACGCGCGGGAAACGCGCCCGAGTCGCACTTGGAGGCGGGGCTGATTTATATGAATCACATGAACGATCCCGCCTCGGCGTATTATCATTTCAATCAGTGCAAGGCGATAAAAGGCCGGGATCCCGCTTCAAATTCGCGTGACGCAGGATTGGACCGCGTCGAGGAGTTGATAAATACGTCGATGAAGGAATTGCTTTCCACGCTGGATGCGAAGCACTACCGTCTCAAACTCCTGGATACGATAACGCAGCTTCAAAAAGAGAACGAAACTCTCAAAACGCAATTGGCGGAAGCCCGCAAGGGAGCGATCCAGAGCCCGCCTTCGAGATCCGCATCGGTCAACCAATCCACACCAGGCGCCCGGGTTCAGCCTCAGCGTCCCGCCGCGGCGCCTCGGACTGCTGGGCAGCGACGCTACTATGTGGTCAAGGAACGCGACAGCCTCTATAAAATCAGCCGCGAGGTTTACGGCGACCCTAGTCGTTGGCAGGAAATCCTGGACGCGAATCGAGGCACTTTGCCCGACGCGTCGCAGCTACAGCCCGGCATGTCGCTGGTGATTCCGTAGCTCCACTACGAGGTTGCGCTACTCGATCTTGAGGATCGTTTTGCCGCCTCCGGCTTGTACGCGGTCGCCGGTTTTCTTGCCGATGAATTCGTTTCCAAGAGGCGATTTTGAAGTGATGACGGTGATCGTCCCTTGTTCGCTCTCCAGTTCGATTCCGCCGAGTCCGGGCGCAAGGAAGAAGGTTTCGCAACCGTTGGAAGAAAGGGTCGAGACCAGCGCTCCGAGCGCGATAGGGCTGGAGCCTTCGAAAGCCGGAGGGCTGAAATTTCGGATCGCGTCCAAGCTTTCTCTTAGCTCGAGAGCGTGACGAGCTTGGCCGCTCGCGAGGTAGGAGGTTTCGAGTCCGCGGGTGTCGTACTTGCCTTCCGAGCGGGCTTCTTCGTGAGTGGCGGATTCGGCAGAATCGATTGCAGCGTCGGTCGCCTTGGCGAGGTCCGATTCGATTTGCTCGATGATGACGCGGATGATCTCCGATTTTTCCATAGCTGGTTGTGGGGAGCGATGAGCGTTCCTCGTTTTGTGGAGAAACGATCTAGGACGTCACGCGCGCTTCACCCAAACGACCCAGTCACCGGGTGTGGGCGTGAGTAGAGTCGTGGAATTCTTGGTGATCTCCATTTCGCCGTTCCACTCGCCGGTGGTTGGGCTGAACCATTTGACGGTGCCGCTCGAGAAGGACAGCTCGAGCGTGAAAGTAGTGAATGTCGGACTTGTGTCGGAGACCTGGTCGGAGTGCATACCCTCGTAGCCGTCGGGGCTGTGCGCGGCGAACGACTCGGGGTTGGCGATGTAGGCGATGCACTCGTTGGCGTCTTCGGAGCGAATGGATTTTGCGAGAAGCGGCTGGCTTCCGGAGAGGGAGTCGTCGGGGGTCCAGTTTTCGAGGCTGATTCCGGTTTCGGCGAAGAATTTCTTGATATTAAGCAGGTCGTGAGCGCCGAATCGGAGGTGCCCTGCGTTGCAAGCGTCGTAATAGCCTTCGATTCCGCGACGGTTGTGATCGGAGCGTTCGGAGGTGATCATGCCGCTATAGCTGGGCATGCCGCCGGAAAGCAGGGCGCCCCAGAAAAGGCGTCGAAAGTAGTAGCGCGGGAAACGAGGCGGGTGCGTGTGTTCGCCTCGATCTTCGGCGAGCAGGATCGGCTTTTTGGTCTCGGCGCGGGCCGAGAGGATCGCTTCGCCGGTGACTTGTCCCAAGGATCGGAGGGAGTGGGCCGACAGCCATTTCTCGTCGGCGAAGGCGACCGGATCGAATCGTTTGCCCGCGAACGTGGTAAGCGAGTTCCATTGCTCGTGTCCAAAGACCGCATCGGCGATCATGACCAGCGAAGGTTTCGCGTCCTTGTCCGAATCTTTGACTCCGCTGGAGATGGACCAGTGGACGTTGGGCAAGGGGCCGAATCGCTCGATCGCGTATCGGAGGGCGAGATGAGAAACTGGATCACCGTCCCCGAATCGTTGGAGCTCATCTGGGTCATTGCCGAAAAGGATGACCTCGAATTGAATTTCCGGATGGCGTTGCAGGGCGTAGATCAGGCGCTCGTCGATGGCGTCCCACGTTTCCAAGTCGAGTTGCTTCCGATCCGGCAGAAAAAGCCCGTCGCTCGATGGGCTGAGCCAGGTGCGGATGTGATTGAAGCCGGCCTGGGCCGCTTGGTCGATGTAGGCTCGCCAATTCGGTTCGTCTCTCGACAAGAAGCGATAGGCATTGTCGCCAAAATGCAAATACCATTTGCCGTTCTGGTAGCGGAGTTGCCGCGGGTCTGATTGCGATACTCTCAGCTTTCCGGGGAAGGGCGATTCCTCGGTCTGAAACTCGCCGGTATCGATGCATTTACCTTCTAGGTTCTTCGCTTCCCATTTCCAGAATCCCTCTTCGAATACGTAGCATCTGGCTTTCAATTTTCCGTCATTCGTAGCGAAGCCGCGGGTTGTTTTGACGACACCGCTCGGCAAGGTGTACGCTACCAGAAGCGGGAGTTCCGGAGGGTTCTTTTCAGGGCTGGCGAACGAGATCTCGTGGCAGCCTCGCGCGAGAGCGATGCGCTTCGAGCTGATTATCGATTCTCGGTCTGACGATTTATTCATAGGGGGGCGAGGGGGCGACAGCCTGGTTTTTAGATCATGGAATCCGCTCTTCGTCAAATTCGATCATGTCGGCGAATGAGAGGAGATCGTCCCGATCCTCGATCCCCATCTTGCGTTTCGCGTCGTCGAGGGCCTGGCGCCCCATCTGGCTCATGCCTTTGTGGACGAGCTCACGGTTCCACTTGGCGACGCGGAGATCTTTTGGGAAAAATTCCGCGAGTCGCCGGTCGATCTCCGCATCGTCGGCGCTGGTTCGTACGATCTCCTCGACCGCGTCGGGATCGATTTCGAGGTGGAGGCAAAGGAAACGGTCGAAGCCTCTCTTGTAGTTGCGGTGATAGGATTTGCCCAGCTCCCCTTTCACGAAACGCTTCGCTTTGGCGATAAAGCGCGGCAAGTGAAGCAATCCGCAGGAATGCGGGACATAAGGGGAGGGCAAGTCGTAGTGGACTTCGCCGGTGTATGGTCTGCCAGATCGACTCATGTGGCAGGGTGTAGACGTCTTGCCACGATTTTCAACCGTTTAGTTCGGAGAAAAGCGGAGAGCGGTTTGATGTAAAGGATAGTTGACATCGGACAAATTGGAGATTTTAAGTTGATGTTAAATAAACTTAACATGATGTTAGCTCTAAATTACATTGAATATGCTTATCTCTAATCTGTCTTTTCGCGAAAAAACGCTCTGGGTAAATCTGGTTACGACCAGTCTGCTCTTCGGCTACTATTTCGTTGTTGTATTTAAGAACGGCTTTGGTGGCGAGCAGGCGACCGGGTTTTATCTGACAATCGTTTTCTGGACGATAGTCATTCAGGTGGTGGCGGTTTCGTTGATCGCGGCTTTCGTCAAGCCGGACATGGAGGACGATCGCGTCCACCGGATCGCAGCCAAGTCTTTCAATTGGGCCTACTGCTTTTTGCTCGTAGGCGTTGGAGCGACTCTCTGGCACGTTGTCGCGGGCGCGTTGGGGGATTCGGTTGAAGAGCATCCCGAAATGGGAGCGAGGGTTGCGGAAACGTTGGCGAAATTGTCTGACTGTGCCTCGCCGTTTGTGGTGATCCACATTTTGCTGGGTACGCTTGTCCTGGCCGAAATGGCGAAGGCGGGCGCTCAATTGTTTTTCTACAGGAGGGGCATCTAATTATGGGGAAGAGCCCAATCAAAAACGATATTCGCGTTCTACGGTTTCAAAACGGCGAGATGACGCAGCAGCAATTGGCGGAGAAAGTCGGCGTCACGCGGCAGACGATCATCGCTATCGAGCAAGCCAAATATTCGCCGACTCTCGAGCTAGCCTTCAAAATCGCCGCGGTGTTTGGAGTGCCCTTGAATCAAGTATTTCAATACGAGGGCGGAGGAGCGGAATGAAGATTTCCGAAACGTTCGTGGAGATGGGTATCGCGGGATAAACTCGCTCCTACATTGAACGCTTGAAGTTGTAGGAGCGGGTTTATCCCGCGATCCGCGATTCCTTGAGCACCATGTCGATGCACATGACGGCGGCCATGATGAGAGAGCGGAGCGGGCTGTCTTCTTCGACGGTGGGCTCGATCGACAGCATGTAGTTGTCGGCGCTGGTGAAAAACTCTTTTCCGATGCCGCTCCATTGCTTGGATACATGTGCGAACTCCACGCCTTCATGGCCGAAGGAGAAGTTCCATCCCGTCCATTTTCCCGTAAGCGTGCAGAGGACATCATCGTTTGAGCTGAGAACGTCGAACTTTCCCCCGATGGAAAAGAGCTTCTGCTTAAATCGGCCTATGAGCTGCTCATTCTCGTCCATCACTTCCACGCTTGATAGAAAAACGGATACGCCGCGTTTCACGTGGATGAGGGAGTGTCCGTTCGGCTCGCGTATTTCGATGTGAAAGGGAGTGTAGCGCTTGTAGTCTGTGAAACGCAGCATCTTGGTGAAGAAGCCCAAGCGCTCTTCGCGACATTCGAGGATAAGCTCCCCGTTCGATGGGTCGTGGATGTCGAAGTTATTCGCGGACTTGAACATGCCGACGTGCTCTTTGACTAGGAATTCGTTTTTCGAGAGTGGATTCATGTATACTGAGAATTGAGTGGAATTGGGTGAAAATGAAAACTGCACCGCGACCGTTTGAATTACAACGTTGTAATTTAAACGGTCGCGGTCCTCAGGGGTCGCCTAATCGTCCATTGGTAGGGTCGGCGCTTTCGCCGTACGGCGTTGTTTGAGGTTCGGCTTGTGCGGTACAGCGCGAGCGCCGACCCTGCATAATATGTGAAGGATGACTTTCGACTTATAGATCCCGTCTCAGGAAAGCGCGTGATCTAGGGCGGCGATGATTTCCTCGACGGGTTCCACTCCGACGCTGAAGCGGATCAGGTCCGGTTTAATTCCGGCCTTGTCTAAATAGGCTCTGCCTTCGTCGGTGGAAACTAGGTCGTAGTGAGCCAAATACATGAAGGGCGAAGCGAGCGTCCGGATCGTTCCGAAGCTGGGCCCTTTCGAGAGGAGAAGCCAGTCGTAGAAATCCGCGATATGGCAATCGAGATCGAACGAGATCATGCTTCCAACAGAATCGTCGCTACGAGCGATTTGCTCGTAGTTGGTTTTCGACTGTGCTTCTTTCGCCCAATAGACTTTTCGGATCTTCGGATGTTTTTCGAGATGGTCGACGATTCGCATCGTGGAGGCATTTACCGTTTCGATGAGCGGCAGGTATCCGTCGATTTGCTGGGCGAGCCTCTGGAGATTTCTCGGATAGGGATGCTCGACTGAAGATCGTATGTTCGAGAGCGCCTCGTCGCGATCGGGACAATGGTCGGTGACGCAAACAGCGCCGGCGATTACGTCGCCTTCGCTCGCGGCGTACTTCGTCAAGCTGTTAACGATGATGTCCGCGTATGGCGAGACATCTACATTTGCGGGAGAGTTGATGGTCGGATCCAGGACCAGGTATACGCCATACTTTGTTGCCAGATTACGGATACGATCTAAATCCATCGATTGGATGAGAGGATTGGTGGGGCATTCCGTTACGATCGCGGCGAAGTCGTTGGGCCGACTGGCGAGAAGCGTCTCCAGATTCTCGATATCGAAAACGTTGTATAGATTCTGGTTGGAGCTGTCTTCGTGGGAAAGCTTGTCCAGGATGCTCATCGTGTCGGTGTAGAGCCAGCCGAGCTTGATCCAGGAATGTCGGCCCTTGGGAGACTGGATAGCGTTGACGGCTTGGAAGGCGGCGTAGATGCCGTTCATGCCAGAACTGGAAAGGGTCACGCTATCGCGATCCGCGGCTCCGAGGAGCGGGGCTAGCGTATCGAGGATCTTCGCTTCCGCATCTCCTTCGTAGAGGGTCTCGTTTTCGCGGCTCGCTCGCAATTCATTCGCAACGAGGTAGTCTTCGGCTTGCCGCGAACAGAGATAGCCGCCTACATGTTGGAGGAATCGTTTCGCTTTGAGATTGAGTTCTTCGTCGTTGGGTATTCTGAGGCCGGATACGTCTTGGTGTTTTTGGAACTTGGAGTGAGGAGAACCGAGGTGGGTCTCAAGCTGACGCGCGATTTTCTCGGAAGAAGTGAGCCAGAGGGAGTCGTCGGGCTTGTCGAAAAGGCGTTTCCAATAGTCTTCGATTTCGACCGAGCACTCGTGTTTAACGAAGCGCGGATAGCCGGATTTCATCTTAGCGAGGATCGCAGGCTCTCGCTCTTCGTAGCCGATGACATCCGCCATTGTTGGCAAGCTGGCGGATACGGCGTGAAGAATGTTCGGGATGCGCGTTCCCAGGGGGATCTGTTCGCTAAGGCTCATGAAATAGGGCGCGACTTTACGAGGCGAGGGACGCTTGTCGAGAGCTCAGTTTGTCATGCTGGATTGGGCTCCTTTCATTGGGAAGAGTGCTCGCGCGAAGCCGCTAAGACGCGAAGGAAGAAATGTGGAAAGCTAAAACGCTCCTGATTGAGTCTTTCCCTTTCCTCAATCCCTTCGCGACTTGGCGACTTCGCGTGAGTTCAAAATTCGATTGCTTGGCGAGTGATTCGATCTATCACGGTCCGAATGAAGTTTATTTCATGGAATGTGAATGGCATTCGGGCTGCCGTGAAAAAGGGGGCGATGACGTTTTTCGAGGAGAGCGGAGCGGATTTCATTTGCCTGCAGGAAACGAAAGCGACGTGCGCGATTGTGGAGGAGATGGGCTGGGGCGTCGGCTTGAATGTATTCGCGAACGAAGCGGATAAGAAGGGCTATTCGGGCACGGCGATCATCACGCCGCATGAACCCATTTCGGTGGCGTACGGTCTAGGAATCGAGGAGCACGACAAGGAAGGCCGCGTGGTGACGCTCGAGTTTGGCGACTTTTTTCTGACGAACGTCTACACGCCGAATTCTCAAAACGAGCTGAAGCGCTTGCCTTATCGCCAGCAATGGAATGCCGTTTTCTTGGCTCGAATGAAGGAGCTCGAAGCGACAAAGCCGGTCGTTTTCTGCGGCGATCTGAACGTGGCTCATACCGAGGACGACCTCGCGAATCCTAAGACGAATCGCAAGAATGCTGGTTTCTCGGATGAGGAACGGGCGGATTTCGACGCGATCGTGGGGTCGGGGTTCGTAGACACCTTCCGCGAGTTTTTCCAAGGCAATGGCCACTATTCATGGTGGAGCTATCGGGCGGGCGCCCGAGCCCGCAATGTCGGGTGGCGTATCGACTACTTCATCACCTCGCAGGCGCTCCGCGGTCGACTCAAATCGGCGGGGATCTTGCCGGAGGTGCTGGGTTCGGACCATTGCCCGGTGACGATGGAATGGAAGTAGCTCGGAGCTTTAGCCCGAGTAAGATAGGGTTCGAAATGTAGGAGCGGCGTTACGCCGCGAAATATCGAGTGTACTAATCGCGGCG
>JAJFLS010000432.1 GCA_021772595.1 Opitutales bacterium | reverse complement strand
GATGCATGGGACGCGCTTCACTCAATTCTATGCGGGAGCGCCAGTTTGCGCGCCTTCGCGGTGCGTATTGATGACGGGACTCCATTCGGGGCATGGTCGGATTCGCGGGAACAGTCCCAAGGTTGGCGGCGTGGAGGAGCCCTTCGGGGAAGGGGGCATTCGGTTGTCGCTGACGGGTCAGGAGCTGACGGTTGCCGAAGCGTTGCGGAGGCAAGGGTACGCGACGGGAGCGGCAGGCAAATGGGGCATCGGCGAGCCCGGGTCGAAAGGGACACCGGTGCAGATGGGGTTCGATTCGTGGTTGGGCTATCTCAATCAGAATCACGCCTCGTATTACTATACGGACTTCTTGTGGGAGGACGATTCGAAGCGAGCGATCCCGGGCAATTCGAACGGGAAGCGGAATGTGTACAGCAACGATCTATTTCGCGATTACGCGATGGAGTTCATTAGGGAGAAGCGCGAGCAACCATTCTTTCTCTATTTGCCGATTACGATTCCACATGACTTGATGGAGGTTCCGGATTTGGGCGCCTACGCGAACTGGGACTGGCCGGAGAAATCAAGAATCTATGCGGCGATGGTGTCGCGATTGGATGGATACGTTGGAGAGATAATGGATGAACTGGACCGGTGGGGTTTGTCCGAAAACACGCTGCTTTTCTTTACATCTGACAATGGTCCGGTGAAAAATGAGCGTAGCGATATTCTGGAGTCAGCGGGCGGATTGCGCGGCAGAAAAGGCTCGATGCACGAAGGGGGCTTGCGTGTTCCTTTAGTCGCTCGTTGGCCAGGAGTGGTGGCTGCGGGCGAGACGAACGCGACGCCTTGGATGTTTGCGGACGTGTTTCCGACCTTGTTGGATGTTGCTGGAGGAATCGCCAGCGATGGACTGGACGGGACGAGCTTGCTTCCGACTTTGCGGGGCGAGGCGCAGGACTTGTCGCGTCGGCCATTGTATTGGGGATTTCCGCGCGACCGATTATGGCAGGCGGCGCGTCGTGGGAAGTGGAAAGCGATTCGGTATGGAATGGACCAGCCGGTGGAGCTATACGATTTGGATCGGGATCCGAGCGAAGCGCGAAATGTAGCTGCTGACTTCCCGAAAGTGGTGAAGTCGGTTGAAGCCTATTTCGACGCGCAACATGAACCCTCGCCGCATTGGCCGGCTAATTGAAATGAGATAGGATGGAATTATGAAGTTGATGGTCAAAGGAAACGTTCTTTTCGTGGGGATCGCGATGATAGGGCAAGTCGTGATAGGGGCGGAGGAGATTCGATCGACTTTTCCCGTGAAGGTCGATAGGGATAGCGGCGAGTTTTGCCTTTTGGTTGTTCCTGACACGCAGCGCTATTCGGCCTATTTCCCGCAGATTTTTCGAAAGCAGTTCGAGTGGATACGGGATACACACGAGTCGTTGAATGTTAAATACGTGATGCATTTGGGCGATATTGTGGAGGAGGGGGAAGAGGCCGAATGGCGAGTCGCCGACGAAGCGTTTTCGTTAATCGACGGGGAGGTGCCGTATATGGTTGTTCCCGGGAATCATGATCTCGATCCGGAGCCGGCTGATGAGGGAGTTCGAGCGACTTCCGAATACAACGCTGTGTTCTCGCCCAAGCGTTTCGAGGACCGTCGCTGGTACGGAGGAAACAAGGGAGTAATGAGCGATAATAGCTTTGGCTATTTCGAGGCAGGCGGACAGGAATTCATGGTACTCGGTTTGGAGTTCGGACCGACCGATGAGACCTTAGCCTGGGCGAATTCGCTGGTGAGTAATCATGACCAGAAAGTGATACTGGTCACGCACTGTTACATGTACGACGATGACACGAGGCTGGGGGAAGGGGATGAGTGGAGTCCTCATACGAAAAATCCGGCATGGAACGATGGAGAGCAGATTTGGGAGAAGCTTGTTTTTGGGAAGGAAACTATTGTCATGGTTTTGTCGGGACACGTAAAAGGTGACGGGACAGGGCTTCTTGTGTCTGAAAATGAGGAAGGGAAACCGGTTTTGCAGATGCTCGCGAATTATCAATTTCTCTCCCACGGCGGGGATGGATGGCTCCGCATTCTGAAGTTCGTTCCCTCCGCTAAGCGCATGGAAGTGTTTACCTACTCTCCTTGGCTCGATGCGTTTCGAGAGGAAGCGGATCAGCGATTTTCGATGGAGGTACCTTGGCTCTTTGAATAAATGATCTTCTCTAGCATTGTAATGAACTCCGTCAACTTATGCCTGTAAATCGACGCAACTTTATACGAACTGCTGCGGCTAGCGCGGCGACAGCTGGATTGGGAGGTAAGGTTTCCGCCAATACATCCGTGGAAACGAGTGATGCTCCTTGGACGATGTTGCGAGCGTCGTCTCCCTCCGAAAAACCTAAGCGTCCCAACCTTCTGTTTCTCTGGACGGATCAACATAGGGCGGACACGGTGCCATGGGCGGGGAATTCTGTGGTCCAAGCGCCATCGCTTGCTTCGCTTGCCGACCAAAGTTTTGTCTTTCAGCGGGCGTACGTGACTCAGCCGGTTTGCACACCATCGCGCGCGTCGATCTTGACCGGGACCTGGCCCCACAATCACGGTGCCGTTACGAACCACATCGCCCTCCGAAGCGACCTCAAAACTGTGGCAGAGCAAGTGTCTTCTGAATACAAGAACGCCTACTTCGGAAAATGGCATTTAGGAGACACAATCCGCGCCCAGCACGGATTCGAGCAATGGGTAAGCATCGATGACAGTTATTGGGAGGACTACACCGATCCAGCCGACACGCACCGGTTTAGCGACTATTATCATTTCTTGATGAGCAAAGGCTTCCCGCCGGATGACGAGGAGGAGAATCCGGGAGAAGCGGTCTTCTCGCGCTACCTCGCGGCGGCGCTTCCGGAGCGCTATACGAAGGTCTCTTTTTTGGCGGACAAGGCCGAGGAATTTCTGAGGGAACGGAGCGATGGCGAGCCGTTCACTTTGATCGTGAGCGCTCTCGAGCCGCACCCGCCGAATTACGGTCCTTTGAACGAGCGGTATGAGCCCGAGGATGTGCCGACCGGGCCGACGTTTGGAGATACGCCCGGAGATGATGCCTCTAAGCTGCATCGCAATACTTGGCAACGCTTGAGGGAAAAAGGCTTTAAGAACCATCCTATGGATACGGAGGATGACTTTCGCCGACTCAAAGCCAACTACTACGGCTTGGTGAACATGGTGGACAATGCATATGGACGCGTATTGAAAGCGTTGGAAGAGTCGGGCCAGGCAGACAATACTATAATTGTATATACTTCCGACCATGGCGAGATGATGGGAGATCATGGGCTGATGCAAAAGAGCGTGTTCTACGAAGAGGCGACGCGCGTTCCACTGACCATCCGTGTGCCTTGGCTTTCTCGGGAAAGAAAGGATGTCGATAATTTGTTCAGCCAGGTTGATCTGCTGCCGACCTTGCTGGAGTTAATGGGATTGGACAATACTTCCACAGTCGACGGAGAATCACGGGCCGGTCAGTTGTATACAGATTCTGGAGATTGGGCCGACTATGTGGTCATCGAGTGGAATTCCCCCGCTTATCCCGACGAAGAAGGTCGCAGTCTCGTGAGCAATGACGGCTGGAAACTCAATCAGTATAAAAGTGATCGGCCAGAACTTTTCGATTTAAACGAGGATCCTCATGAGCTGAAAAATCTGGCGCGATTAGGAACGCATCGCGGCAAGCTAAACGAGCTCAAACGGTCGATACGTAATTGGCAGAAGGATACCGGGGATCGCCTGAAGCTAGTTGGGTAGGGGAACGCGGATTATTCAAAAAATGACTTTTTTGAGATTAATGTTAGGCTTGCTGCTTGGATCGCTCATTTCGATTTCTGTGTCGAGCGGGCTTGAAATAAAAGTCGAGCGATTCGAAGGCAACCCCATCCTTTCGGTGGATATAATCGGTGAGGAAGCTTATGATGTTCATCGCGAAACCAACAGCGATGAATACGTTAGTATTGCGGGCCCATCGCTAATCCGAGTTCCGGAATGGATAAAAAACCCGCTTGGCAAGTACTACCTGTACTTCTCGCATCACAAGGGAGCTCATATTCGGATGGCCTATGCGGATGATTTAAAAGGGCCTTGGAAGGTGTTTAATCCCGGGAAAGGAGTCTTTCATTTGGATGAAGTAAATGGTTTCGCCTTTGATCATGTGGCGTCGCCCGACGTGCATGTGGATCATCGAAACAAGCGTATCGTCATGTATTACCATTCTCCGTACATCGACGAATCATTGGGTCAAAAAACGTTTGTGGCGGTTTCAGATAATGGGTTGGCGTTCCGGGCTTATTCGCGGGAAGTGCTTGGGAAAATGTACATGCGCGTATTCCGTTATCGTGGGTACTTTTATGGCGTTCCGCGGCGGGGGCCGATGGCGCGTTCGCTCGA
>JAJFLS010000431.1 GCA_021772595.1 Opitutales bacterium | reverse complement strand
GTTCGGCCGAAAAATATGGCAGGCAAACAGCGCTTCGCTTCGCTGCTTGATTTCATCCAAGGAGGGGGGGCTGCGGTCTACATCGAAGGCGCTGGAGCGAAGTTCGTACGTGGCGAATCCAATCAAGTTGAAGCACCTGCGTTTCCCTTTAGCGCGGATGTCCATGCAGCGCAGGGCCTTTGGACCTGTATCCCCCATCTGGTTTCGGATCATCCCATCTTTGCGGGGTTGCCGACGAATACCATGATGCGTGATCTTTATGAAAACGTCTGGGCGACCCAGACTCTGAAGGGTTTGGACAGCGAGGCGATCGTTGCCTCGATCGGATACGACTGGTTCTCGTACGACCACAAGCTGCATTATTCAGGCCCCGGCGAATCTTGGTGGGGTGCTGATTTGGCCGAGGTTCCCTATGGTAAGGGACGAGGCATTGTCTCCCAGTTGCGAATCGTCGAAAACCTGGGCGTGGACCCGGTGGCAGATAAGATTCTATTGAATCTGATTAGCTGGGTCGCTAAGAATTAATCGTATTAAGCAATTCCCTAGAAGGTGCGTTTCGAAAAATATCTCATAGTCTTGGTCGTGGCAAACACTCTAGTTTGGAGCGCTCTCCAGGCTCAGTCACCAACAGGAGGGAAAGACTGGGGAATCTCGCAGGACGATGCGACGGCGACTAATTGGCGAGCCCAATGGATCTGGATGCCGGAAGACGAGGACGCCGACATGCTTCTGGCTCGCAAAACCTTTAGGCTGTCTGGCAAGAAAGAGCGGGCAGTCCTATCGATAACCGCAAGCTCGCGGTACGAGCTATTCATCAACGGAAACTATATCGGTAGCGGCCCGGCCCGGTCGGCTCCCCATCATCAGTCCTTTGATGTCTTGGACATCGCGGATGCTCTGAGTGCAGGAGAGAATGTCCTGGCAATCCGGGTACATCATCAACGCGAAGGCGTCTCCTTCTACGGAGCTTCGCGTGCAGGGCTGCTGGCACAGCTCGACTTTTCGCCTGGCGCTTTGGCGAGCCCGATTCAGACGGATGGCAGTTGGCGGGTTTGGCCAGATGAACGCTGGCAAAACGCCTCGCCGAGGATGGCTCGGTTTCATCTCGAGGACGCTGACCGGATGGATCTGCGCCTCGGTTCCGAGAGGTGGTCCGACCTGGATTTCGATGACAGCCGATGGTTGAGCGCTCGGACGCTCAGTCGCGAAATCGGGTGGCCGGCACCCCAGAAGAATGATCGGCCAACTCATTTGACCCCACCTTGGACGTCGCTGGTCGCTCGGGATATTCCGTATCTAAAGGAGAGTGTCACAAAGGCGGGCCAGCCAGTCTATGCCAGCAGTATTCCAGCCCCGAAGGGTGGAGCGGATTTCAGTGCGGACCGGTGGATCGACGTGCCGGTAATCTCACGGATTCGGGTTTCGGGGCGGGGCGAGTCTGCGGTCGATGACAATGGACCCGTTGCCATTCCAGCTAACGACAAAGACGAGATCAGAACTGTTGTCTATGATTTGGGCGATGTCCAAAACGGTAGGCCTTTTCTGGATATCGATGGACCAGCCGGGACGGTGGTCGACATTATGTCGGCGCCTTATCTTCTAAATGAAAGCGTGCAGTCGCCGATCGTGGCGTCGACTTATGTCGACCGAATCGTCCTGTCGGGCGAGCGCGAGCAATGGGAAGCGTTCTATATGAAACCGACACGCTGGCTGGCGGTGGTTTTCCGTCACCTTCCCGAAGCGGCGACGCTGTTCGGGGCTGGACTTATGCGGAGCGAATATCCGTTTGAGCAAAAGGGCTTGTTTGAGGTCCCGGACGCCCCGGAACTGCAAACGTTGTGGGATGCTGCAGCGAGGACCTTGCGTGTGTGCGCGACCGATGCCTACACCGACAACTACCGGGAACGGCGGCAATACGCGCAGACGGCCTACTATGCGAATCTGGGAAATTATCCAGTTTTTGGTGACACGGATCTGCAACGCCGCTACTTGAAGCAGATTGCGGAGGAGCAATTGGCCGACGGCCTTATGCCTGCCTACGCCCCCCGGCACGGGAATGACTTTATGGTTATTCTCGACTCCAACTGTTTTTGGATACGGGGTCTTCACCAATACCTGCTCTATTCGGGGGACCGAGCGACGACGCGCGAACTGCTGCCTGCAGCTCGAAAACTGCTCCAGCTTCTGCATGGCTACACGAACGCCGATGGACTGATCGACAATCCTCCGCAATCCTACTGGCTGGACCATGCGCTAATCGACCGACGCGGAGCGAATGTTTGTCTCAATGGTCACTATCTGGGAGCGCTCGAAGACTTCGCTCAGACGCTTGAGTGGTTGGAGGAACTGGATTCCGAGATCTACATGCAACGAGCTCAAAAGGTGCGAAAAACGGTGCGCGAGCAGGCGTGGGATCCCGAAGAAGGCCTTTTTGCTGATGCCTTGATCGACCGGAATCGATCCGAGCAGTTCAGCGAACATGGCAACGCGATGGCCATGGCTCTGAAGATTGCGGACTCAGCGCAAATGAAACAGATTGCAGCTCGGTTGAGTAAGGTTGAAAAACACAGCTTCGTTCGCAGCGAATCGGGACTTGTGATGGTCACGCCCGCGATGTCTTACTTCTTGCATGCGGGGCTGTGTGAGGCGGGCTATGCGGATGAGTCGTGGGAATTGGCCTGGGATCGATTCGGACATATGTTGGAACGGGAGACGAATGGGACCTTATGGGAAGAGTGGTGGCTTGATCGAACCGGGCGAAGCGGTCGTGTCCAGCCAGTCGATACTGGGCGAAGCGATGCCCAAACCGAAAGCGCCTTTTTTCCGGGCCTCTTTGCTCGTTACATTCTAGGGATCGAACCGACGCAGCCGGGACTCGAGGAAGTCGTGCTGCGCTACTATCCGTCCAATCGCCTTCTTCAACGCAACGGAGCGATCCCGACTCCAAGGGGTTTGCTGGAAGTGGCTTGGGATGTGGGTCCCGCAGCGATCGAAATAACTGTGGCGACGCCAACCAATACGCGTGTAAGAATCGATCTGGCGAGCCTGGGTATGCCGACGGTGGATCAGCTTACCATAAATGGTGATCCCGTTTCGGCTGAACAAATCGAAGACGGCTCGATTATCCTATTGTCGGGTAATAATACTGTGCTTGTTGAACAGTAGTTTTCTGAATACCGCGGGGCTTGTCGCAGAGCCCGACTGGTCGGTGGCTTCGTTGCTGACTTTGGTAGCGGCCGACCTCCGGGCGGCCACTGAACGATGCAATCGTTCAGCAACCTCGACAATTATGGCCGCTCGGAGATCGGCCGCTACCTTTTGACGATCGCAAGGTCGAGGGCTTGCTCCGGGGGGCTTTAGGCGATCAGTTCGGGGATGATTTATCCTCCGAATTGCGACATTTGTTTGTAGCGGCCGCCGTGGAAGTAGGTGAGCTTGTTGTCATCGAGTCCGAGAAGACTGAGCAAGGTCACGTGAACGTCCCGAATGTGATGCGCGACGTCGACCGCTTCGGCTCCGATTTCGTCGGTTGAGCCAACGGTATGGCCTGCGTTTACGCCTCCCCCAGCAAACCACATGGCCATCGCCTTTGAATTGTGATCGCGGCCGTACGCGGCTCCTCCGTCGCGGATACCATTGTCGGGGCTGCGGCCAAACTCGCCACACCAAACGATAAGCGTTTCGTCGAGCAACCCGCGTTGCTTGAGGTCTTTGATTAGGCCGGCGATTGGCTTATCGATATTTCGGATACGTTGACCGTGGGCTCGTTCGAGAAAATCGTGCGAGTCCCATCCGCCTGAGTAAGCTTGGATGAAGCGGACGCCTTTTTCGACGAGGCGACGGGCGAGGAGAAGTTTTCGGCCGAATACTTCCGTTTCGTCATCGCCAATTCCGTAGAGCTCCTTGGTCTTATCGTCTTCCTGATCGATGTCGAGAATTCCGGGTACTTGCATTTGCATGCGGAAGGCCAATTCGTAGTTTTCGATTCGAGCTTGCAGGTCGTCCTGCCAGGGATGTTCCGCTAGATGATCGTGATTGAAGCGGCTGAGGAGATTTAGATTTTCTCGCTGATGCTCGGGAGAGATCCCAGCCGGTGGTTTCAAGTCGAGGATTGGCGATCCTTGGGGGCGCAAAGGTGTGCCTTGATAATGAGCAGGCAAAAAGCCGTTGCCCCAATTGGGTGATCCGCCTTGTGGATACGAAAGCTCTGGAAGGACGATGAATCCCGGCAGGTCCTGATTTTCGGATCCGAGACCGTAGGTCACCCAGGAACCCATGGCAGGGTCGCCGCCAAACCGGTTGCCTGTATTCACCTGAAACAATGCGGTGGGATGGTTGACCGAATCGACCTGGCAACCGCGATAGAAGCAAATGTCATCCGCGACTCCCGCGAGGTGTTGCCATGGTTCTGTCATCCAGGCTCCTGATTGGCCTATCTGCCGCGCTTTCCAGGGACTCTGAACGTAGTAGCGCGTTCCGCTTTCCATGGCGGATTTGGCTTCTCCACTACGCGTAAATCGCTGCAGATGAATATCGTTAAGAGCGGGCTTGGGATCGAAGGTGTCGATATGGCTAGGCCCGCCTTCCATCATGAGGAAAATAACATTCTTCGCTTTTGGGGGAAGATGGGGATCTTTTAGGGAGAGGGGGCCTGCTGTGGCAGCGGAAAGTTTTTGCGGAAGGAGACTGGAGAGGGCGACACTGCCCAAGCTCGCTCCAATGCTGTAGAGAAAACTGCGGCGATTGAGTGATTGGGCGGCGGCCTGGTTGGCGGCGATTTCCTGGCGTAGTTTATTGCTCATGTTGGCGATTTTTTCTTTCAATAATAATCTACTGTTTTTAAAAAAAAAGTAGCACAGGCATCCTGCCTGTGGAAACAGGCTGGAAGCCTGTTCTACTCCATATTATTCAATACACATACAGGAATTCGTTGCTGTTAAACACCACGAGGCAAAGGTCGGATAGGGCGCGTGTCTCGATATCGACATCCGCTAAGGTCGGATCCGCAATGTAGTCGTCAAATCCGAATAGTATCTCTTTGAAGCTGAAAGGCGCGCCGGTCATTTCCTCGACCGCGGAACGTTCCACTTCTCTTGGAAATTGTTTTGGCTCGAGCGTTAAACCTTCGTGTCGCTTTTCCATTTTTTTCCAATGGTCTAAGCAAAGGGTCGTTTCGCCTTTATCTGGCTTGCGTCCATAGGCGCGCCGAAACAGATCCTCGACTGCTTTCTTGCGGGTTCGATTCTGTTCGAGAAGATCTATCGCGGTAGCTACCGAGCGGTTGAGCGTGTCTTCCCCGTTAAAGAGGCTGAACACTTGAGGCGTTACAGTAGAGGCTTGGCGAAACTCGCAGGATTCGTCGGGGCTCGGCTGGTTGAAAACCTCCATGAAAGGGTTCCGGAGACCGCGAATCTTCTTGGCGTAAACCGAGCGACGGTTTCTGAGTTCAGGTGTGCGCGAAGGTTCGTAAGAAGCCGCGTAGGACCCCATTACTTGACGAGGCTGAAGAGCTACATCCATGTTGATTTCCGGACGAGCAGGGAGGCCACCAATTGTTGGGCTCAATTCTCCGGATACGAAGAGCATACTATCGCGAAGTTCCTCAGCGCTTAGTCTCCTTTGTCTGAATACCGCGTAAGTTTCGCCTAGCGGGTCCTTTTCGGCAACAAGATCGCGATTCTTATGCTCGGTGGATCGCCGGTAAGTTTCGGAGGACATTATCGATCGATGGAGATCCTTTATAGACCACCCGTTTTCGGTGAATTGCGTTGCAAGGAAATCAAGGAGTTCCGGATGAGTTGGCTTGCTAGCCATCGCTCCGAAGTTGTTGGGATTGCCTGCGATTCCCCGGGCGAAATGGTAGCTCCAGATTCGATTAGCAATGGAGCGAGGGACTAGGACATTGTCAGAGCTGGCTAACCATTTGGCAAAGGCTAAGCGACGGCCTTCGGGAGACTTTGGGATGGTATTCCAAGGCGTTGCCTCAATGGTATCATTGGATCCGGGAAGGGCGCTGAAAACTCCGGGAGTCACTTCTTCCCCGCGACCGAAGGGGTCACCGCCGTTTAAGATGTGGGAACTCTCAAGTTTTCCGCCTTTGCTAGGGTCCTTTGGCATCGTCAACATGGTCCCTGATTTCTGGCCCTTAACGGGCGATGGGCCTGTGTAGACCGACATGGCGTAAGGCTCGAATTTCTTCATCTCGAACTGGGTTCGAGAGACATTCTTTTGTCCGACCTTTACGACACCTATTTCTTCGAATGTTAAGCCTAGGTTGCGAGGCGGCAGTTTTTCATCGGGAATTCCTTGCGCAGCGAGTTCCCTGCGCGTTCCGACGGGAACGCCATTGTCGATGCACCATTGATCTTGGGCGGCCTTCTGCTTTTGGTTGAGCGTATCCCGCATTTCAGCGAAATACTGTATGCGTTTCTCCATGACAGATCTTTCATCCGTATCAACGAGATGTTCGTAGTCTTGGAAAGGGATTTCGCGATCCGCGAATTGCGTCGTGTTGAACACGGCTTGCATGCGGTAGTAGTCTTTGGTGGGAATCGGGTCGAATTTGTGGTCGTGGCAACGGGCGCATTGCAGTGGGTGGGAAAGGAACGTTTGACCTACGATGTCGGTAACGTCATCGAGAAACTTCTGTCGCGTGATGCGTTCAACCGACATGGCTGTATGCTCCCAGGACCCCATGCGGAGAAATCCGGTGGCGAATATCATTTCAGGATTTTCAGGATCCCATTCGTCGCCCGCGACTTGCTCAATGATGAACTGGTCGAAAGGCTTGTCCTGATTGAATGAGCGGATGACGTAGTCGCGGAAACGCCAGGCGTTCGGGCGTTCGTAGTCGTTTGAAAAGCCGGACGAGTCTGCGTAGCGCACGACATCGAGCCAGTGCCTTCCCCATTGCTCTCCGTATCGGGGGTCGGCTAGCAAACGATCTACAACTGCCTGAAACGCTTTGAGATCAGATCGCCGGTCTCGGACGAAGTTCTCCACTTCCTCAGGTGTTGGAGGCAGACCGATGAGGTCGAAGGTCGCGCGGCGAATGAGCGTGGCGCGGTCGGCGAGCGACGCAGCGGGAATGCCTTCATCATTGAGTCGCTGATCGATGAAGGCGTCGATGGGATTGGCAGATTTCTTTTTGGATTCGGGAATGGAGGGATTGGCAATCGGCTGGTAGGCCCAAAGATTCTCCTCTTCGTAGCGGCGGTTGGCCCACTCTTCGGAAAGGGCGCCGCTGGTCTTGACGATTACGCCCTCGGCGTATTTCGAGCGAATTACGGCGACCCGATTTTCGTCGGGCCAAGGCGCGCCGGCATTGATCCAATCTCTGAAAGCCCAGGTTTGCTCTTCGGTGAGGCGGTCGTTCTCCTTGGGAGGCATTTCGTAGTCCTCGTCGGCCCAGGTGGCGGCGATGTAGAGGAGGCTGTTTTCGCCGTCGCCGGGCAGGAGAATATCGTCGGCGGTATCGCCGCCTTTGAGCATGCTATTCCGGTTGAGGAGAATCAGTTCGCCTTCAATTTCCTCGGGGTCCTCGCCGTGGCAGGAGAAGCACTTTTCCGAGAGGAGAGGCAAAACTTCGAGGGCGAAGAGTCTTTCTCCATCGGAGAAGTCGTCGTCCTGGGCTTGGGCAATTACAGGCGCAAGCCGGAAGATCGATAGGACGAGTGCCAGGCTTAGGAGCCTGAACAACAGGCGTGTTCGGGAGGGGGCGTTTTGAGTAGCACTCGATGGAAGGGGCATGATTGTCGTAATTATGCCCCTGAATGCTGAACGATTGGACGTTTCGTGGCAAGAATTGATGAGGCGCGATAGGGTTCGATCTCTCCTCGGGAGTTTCACTGTAGCCGCGATCAGCGATCATTGACGTCAAGCTAAGTTTAAATCGACGGTTCGCCAATTGTAGGAGCCTGCTTGCAGGCGATTGCTTTCCCGGGCGATGATAACGAAATAATCGCCTGCAAGCAGGCTCCTACACTTGAGAATAGACCTTATGTTGTCGTCCGCGATCGGCGATCGCGGCTACAGGTTCGAATGAAAACGAGCCAATGGGCTCGCAAGTGTTGACGATGGTGGGGCTGGCGAATTTCATGGGAGCTCCAAATTGAATTGAAGCTT
>JAJFLS010000044.1 GCA_021772595.1 Opitutales bacterium | reverse complement strand
ATCGAATTTCAAAGACGGCTTTCCAGTAGCCGTCATGAGCTTGATCGAACTTCCCTCCTCGGCCCGGTCGTATATTCCCATACCGACCTCGAAGACTTTCCCAGCCATCGCAGGATCAATATCAATCGTAGTCCCCAGCATATAGGTCTTTGCGAACAAGGCCGCGTTGCCTACAGATAGTATTAATAGAATGATGATTAGTTCTTTCATGATAAATTAAGTTCGATTATTGAGTGATTACTTGAAGAACCGCTCGATGAATTCTTGCAGCGCCTTGCCAGGGACTTGAGACATCTTCGATTGATATTGCAGCCAGGCCGACTGCTCGCGGGATTTGCGCATCGTCACACGATTTCGATGACGCGGCGCGAGAGCCCTTTTCCCAAGTGCTCTTATTGCCCTAACAATCGGCTTGAGCTGTAAAGTGGAGCAAGTTTCGATGAAGCTCAAAAACGCGTATGATGCGAACATCTCGGTTCCCAATACGCCGATATAGAACCATTTTAGCGAAATGAGGCTCGGAGCTTCCGTCTCGGTTTCAGTCGAATCAGCAACGGCCTCTCCTTCCGCAAGGAACTTGGAAAAATCCGGAACGTTTGAGGATTCGACCACGATCGGTTCGGCGTAGAAATACAAGTCGGTCAGCTGATAGACGAACAATCCAAAAAAGCCGAAAGCAATGGGAACGAAGAGCATCTCCACCTGCCTTTTGTAGTCGGCGAAGGGATAGAGGGTCGACCACTTCAGCAGAGACGAGCCAGTTGCGGCAATCAATCCCACGCTGACCGCATACGCTAAGGAGCCGTCGCTGTGTTGCTGAACCTGAGTGCTGGTAGCGACAACCGTAGCTGTAAAAGAGAGAACGAACATAGTTCCGGATGCCGCTAGACCCGCTAGATGGATTGGCTGAATACGCCCCTCCTCTATGAGCTGCTCTGGCTCCTGAGCTTTCAGCTTTCGCTTATCCGACTTGTGGTCATTCTCGTGCTCCTGCAACTCGTCGACGATATCCGAGTGGCGCTCAAGAGAAACACGATGCTTGTCGGTGTACCGATTGGCCTCGTCCCCAATAAAGCGAAGTATGGATTCCTTCGGTACGCCCATCGCCTTACAGAGCACTGGCAGCGCTGAAGTTATTAGAGACGCTACCGGAGCGTGATCGATCACGGTGTAGCGTTCGCTATCTTTAGGGCCGCGCTGATGCCTCCCGTTTGTACGCTTTTGATTAAAGCGTTTCCGGCTTTTATGTCGGCCTGCTTTATTATTATTACTCATATCTCAAGTGGTTTTCACATTATGCCGCACGCACAGTGCGGCGACCACTTGAGACCTTAATGCGCTTATTCTAATAAATAAAACGGAAGTAATAAGGTCAGATTACTAATATACTTACTTCAATTTAAAGCAGCATCCAGAATCTCCATATCCGGATATATATACGAATCATAACAGAACGGAGTCAATGCATGCTTTGGAAATTAATCACATATCCAACCCCTAGCTACCGGCGAAGGCGTCATCGCTAAGAATAGATCCTTCACGCTAACTCATCTCCATGGGTATTCATCTTCCTCGAATCCGATCCGTAATTCCTCCTTCAATCGACTCTTTCCTGAATTCCCGAGCGCCGAAAGGAGGTCTTTCCGATTAAAGATAGCTCTACAATCTGCATTCCTCATGATACATGCGTTTTTGTTTCCCACGGCTACCTTATAGCCCGAAGTGATGCGAATACGGTTTGAGCGTTCCTAAATCACAATATGAAGTGTAACTGTCGCCTCCCTCGTCTTCAGGGTTGCCCAGGCCCGAAACAATCAGGTGATCCAATAGCTTGATATTCAAATCTCCAGCGGTCTCCTTCAGCTTTAGCATTAGTTCGAATTCCTCGCCGCTTGGCTTGCTGCTAGAATTAGGGTGATTGTTTACGATGGCAATCGCCGACGCATCGAAAACAAGCGCTGGACTCAGTATCCTCCTAATCGTCGCCGCATTCGCGCCTACAGGCCCTCTCTTCACATTCTCGACGTGAAAAGCCCTAGATTGCTCGTCGAAAAGAACCACGTCAAGCTGCTGCTCATCGAGCGCCAAATGCCTTTCCGCCATAAGCCTGAAAAGATCGTCCGAATTCCCTATTTCAACGGGCGTTTCCAGCGAAACCCCCGCAAAAAGCTTGTTTAGGCTCAAGGCCCTTTCCACTCCCTGCTCGATCGGATCTCGCCCCTCGCCAACCGAGCTTCTCTCGCTTGCGAAGAGCTCCTTCAATTTCTTGGCTTCTCCGGATTCTGCAATCAGTCGCGACCGAACCCTTACGGAATCCAGATCGATCGGAACAGACTTGTTTACTAGATCATTATTCATACGAAACCCTCCTTGTTGGTACATCGTATCGCTAAAAAGTTAACAAAATCTAAAGAGTCTTTCTTAAAACGAACCAGCGATGGAACAAACCAAACTCTGATTCATACCAGGGCCTTTTGAACCTTCTCGAGACGCTTGTAGTGATCCGCCAAATAAGGAACGATACACGCGCTATCGATTCCCCGATCGGTTGCGACGCGCTTCGCTTTCGTTGCATATTCAGCCGCTCGCTCGCTCCGGCCTAGCTCTAGGCTCGAATGAGCCAGACATACCTGGCACGCGAAATAGCGGTTCGCATTGACCCCCTTCATACTAGAAAGCCTCTTGTCGGCTACCTTTAGCTTCTCAATACTCAATACGTGCTGTCCCAACATGCTATTCGCGACGCCCTCCACGACATATGCGAGAATCTCGCATTCCGGATATCTCCCGCTTTCTATTTCGCAACGATTACTCGCAATCAACTCTATCGCTTGGCCAAACTTCCCTTCTCGCAATAACAAGCGAGCCCGACCGACAAGACCGGTTATCCACCAAGCCATGTTGCCGAGCTTGAGAAGGATCCGCTCGCCCAGCTCAAAATTTTCTTTCGCCTCGTCGATATCCACCGAGCCGAGTCCAGGAACGACGTAATCGCTGCGGGCTAACCCAATGTTGACATAAAGACCGCCAATGTAATCCATGGATTCGATACACTTGAAATGACGCAATGATTCCATGAATTTCTCGATAGCCTTCCCAGGCTGACAGCCTCGCCACAGCGTCAGCCCCCACAAGTTGCTCGTTCTGGCAATCTCAAAGGGATCCTTCAGCGTTTTCGCCCATTCGTTCTCCCTCCCAAGAGCCTTCAAAGCCTCCTCAAACGTACTTACCCACTCTAAGTGTCTCGCTCCGGTGTATAAATGGCCTCTAGGAATTCCACTATCCAGCAGGATCGCCGACCCTTTCCGCGCCACAGCGAGTTTGTCATTATAGCTTTCCCCCTTCTTGTCATCGATAGGGATCTGGCTTTGGTGCACATAACATTCTCCCAGGATCTCACAGGAAGCATCATCTCCAATAGCGCAAACCGCTTTTTCAACGCAATCCGCGGATTCCTTGTAGAGTCCGAGATTCCAACAAGCCTTTGACTTCTCAAGCAGAAGCGATCCTCTCTCCTTCCCATTCAAAAGCCTGTCAAATTCGGGAATCCCGTTCAGAAGCTCCAGATACCTACCGCTTGGGCCTTGGCTGAGAAAGGACTCCCGTACGCTTAGCAGAGCTTCTAGAGCTTCACGAAATTCGCCAGGGCGACAT
>JAJFLS010000430.1 GCA_021772595.1 Opitutales bacterium | reverse complement strand
GATGTCGGTCGGCTCGATCCAGTACTTCTCGGTGATCGTCTGGAGAAACTCGATTTTCTCTGCGAGCGTCGAAATGGAATTCAAGCTGGCGTGTAGCATTTGAGCCTCGGAGGGATAGGCTGCGCTCAAGGGGAAAGGCGTGATATTGGAAGGGGCTGCGTCGGCTTGGGGCTGCGTCGGCTTGGCTTCCGAGAGGTCCTTCACAGCCTCGAGAAGGGTGCGGTAGTTGAAGGGCTTGGGGAAGATCTTGCTGGCTCCGAGGCGGTTGAACTGCTTTTCGGATTCCGGGTTGAGGTATCCGGTCAGGACGATCACGGGGACATCCGGATGGGCTTTCTTGACGGCGGCGATCACTTCGAGTCCGTCCTTTTTTGGAAGGTGGTAGTCGAGGATGATCAGATCCGCGCCATTGTTGACGCCTTTGCTGATGCCGTCGTCGCCGTTGTCGGCTTCGTCTATGTTGAAATCGTCTTTCAGGACTTCGCGTACGACCATGCGCAGCGCAGGATCATCTTCGACTAGGAGAACGTTTTTTTTCATCTTAGTTTGCTCCGAATTGGTGTTGGTTGTTTCGACATTGGATCGCGGCGCGATAGATCTGCTCGGAACCGAGCATTTCGCGTCCCGCAAAAAGGATTGCCAGCGGCACGCCGCTGTTGGAGCGGACCGGATACTTGGATCCGCGCAGCCATGTTTTGCCCCAGGAGAGGGAAATGAGCTCTTTTAGGTGGTGCTTGGGGCGGCAACTCTCGATCACGTCCCGATCGTCGCTCGCGCGCTTGGAGTAGTTTTCGAGATGGAATACGAGGGAGGCATCTCTGGTAGAAGGCTCGGCGGGAGATTCGTAGGTATCGAGCAGTCTGCGGCCGGCGCTGTTCAGGTAGAACACGTCATCCCGGTTGAAATAGGTGAAGACGCAGTAGTTGAGATCTTCGAGGTCTTCCAGGTTCGCTTGCAGCAGTTGATCCGCGTTGTAGTAGACGAAGTTGATTGATTCAACGGCGGCGTCTAGGGCTTCCGGCAGGGATGCTTGAAGCAGTTTATCGTAATCGGGCATGAAAATTAGACCTATGAAGCGGTGTACTCATACACGCAATCGGCGCAAATGGCCGTTTTCTTTAGCGTGAAATGCCTAATCTCGGCGATTGAGGCTCAGAGCGGAATCCCGCCGTTAATGGCCCCGGCGCTAGTTGTCGCCCGTTTGGAGCGCTTTGCTCGCTTTTTGGAGCAGGAATCGGCCTTCCAAAACGGCTTTTTCCAGCTCGCGCTCCTCGATGTGAAAGACGTCAGGATCCATTTCCAAGGCCCAAGAATCGCGCCCGTCGTTGCAACCCATGGCGGCCGCGGCCCAGTTCGCAACTTGCAGGGCTCCAGCGAGTTCCTTGAATTCGGTAGCTTCTTTCGGGTGGTACTGGTAGCGGATCGGCAGATAGACCTCGGGCGGAAAGCCCCACTCCTCGAGCATTTTTGAGCCTGCCTGGGCGTGATCGAAGCCGATGATCTCGGATTCGGCGGAGTCTACGGAGACTCGTTCGGTCTCGACCTGCTGAAATACGTTCGTATAGCGTTCTCCGCAGCCGTGATGCATCGCGAGCTTACCAATGTCGTGTAGAAGCCCGAGCGTGTAGGGGAGGCCTTCGATATCGGTGCAATCCTTGGCGATAAGGTCCATTATAAGGGCGACGGCCAAGCTGTGCTTCCATAGCCCTCCCTTTTGGATTTCCATGCTCGGCAGGGCCCCGTTTAGAAAGGCGCCTCCGGTGACGAGATTGACGATGCGGTAGACCTCCTTGATTCCGAGCATGGAGACGGCTTCGTTCAGATCAGCTATGGGCGATGGTGGCGCGTAGGCGCCGCTGTTGCTGACCTTCAGGACTCCGGTCACGATGGCGGGATCCTTCGAGATGACCGACACGATGTCGGCCGAGTCTGCATCGGGATCCTTCATGATCGATACCAATCGGGGAAGCACTTCCGGAGCAGGCGGAAGCGCCGTGGTGTTTTGGATGAGTTCGTCTAAAGTCATGCTAAGCTGAATTGAGAGGTTCCTGTTGGTTTTTTGAGGATGACTCCTCCGGTGCCCACGTTCAAGTGGACGGTCCGGTTGTTGACTCCTCCTACGTCGGCCTTGACGACCGGAATTCCGAGAGTGCCCATGATTTTCTTCACGGCAGCGATGTTGCGCTCGCCGATCTTGAACATGTCCGATCCGCTGATGACCGATGCGCCTCCGGCGACGAACGCTTTGAGGCGGCGTCGCTCGACTCGCAGGCCCATCAGATTCCGGAACATGAGCGGGATTCCGGTATCCGCGAACATGGCGGGCTGCTTTTCAGCTTTGTCGCGAGACAACGTGGAGTCGGGCAACATGATGTGTATCAGGCCACCCGCTTTGGCTACTGAGTCGTAAACGACGATGCCCACGCAAGAGCCGAGGGCATAGGTGCTGATAATTACATTCGTATTATTGGACACGGCGAGATCGCCGACGCCGACGATCGCTTTTTGCTGGAGAAAATTTGGTAAGGTGGGGGCACCGCTCATTTAGATTGGAATCCACTTGTGTGGATTGATAGAAGATGGAAAGGGCCGCGAATGAAGGTCGATTGAGGTAGGTTCATTCGGGATTGGGGTGGCTTGGGTCGCTTTCGATAGGCTTTGAATCGGATGGGTCGGATTCCATTGATGCGTTGGCCTATCGCTCGCGTGGAGCCTAGAAGCTCGCGAGTTCGCCAGCGAGTTCGCTGGAAACGACTTTCTCGATATCCAGAAGCGTCTTAACGCCTTCTTTTACTTTAGCGATGCCCAGGCAGCATTCAGTGCTGAGGTGAGTGCCGAAATCGGGGGACGGTTCGACTTCGCTATCGCTGATGTTCAAGACTTCTTCAACTGCGTCTACGACCAGTCCGAGGAGCGTGTTGACGCCCTGTCCGCCATCGACATCGACGACGATGATGCAGGTGCGCTCAGTGGCTTCTTCAGCGACCAGATTGAATTTCACGCGCAGGTCCACTACTGGGATCACCTTGCCGCGGAGATTGATAACGCCTTTCACATGGACGGGCATCTGAGGCACCGGAGTGATTTTCTGCGTGCGGATGATTTCGCGGATTTTCAGGACTTCAACGCCGTAGCATTCGTCGCTCAGCATGAAAGTGAGAAATTTGCCAGTTGTGAATGCGGATCCGGTGGAATCGACTTCTTGGAGATTCGTGTTGCTCATAAGCTTATAGGGTTCGGGTAGGGGTTGATTTTGGGCGTGTGATTAATACCCAAGCTAAATCGACTCGAACCATCCGTTCTTTAACCGGAATTTGGGTGGCCCACTCTTAAGAATTCACGCGAAAGCGCATCGTCCGCCCCTCGGAAATCGTGTACACTGGGGCATACCCTATGTCTCTTATCGGAACACCATTAAACGCTGGGTGATCGGATTCGCGAAGTCGTGTTCTTTGATCTTGGAAATGATCCCGTTTGTGAGGCGTCGCTCTTCCGGAATCAACAGAAGGCCGGACGGGCTGTAAATACCCTTGGCCAGCACCATGCCGGGTTCTAGTTCGGATAGGGTGAGCTCGCGCAATTTAGGAGGAAGCTTGGTGAGATTCGAGCTCTTCATGAAGAGCCGGACCGCTTCCGGGTGGTAGGATTTCCCGGATTCCCGAATGACGTATTCCAGCGCTTGGTCTCGCGGAAGGGCGCTTTCGACAAAGCCGACCGCGACCGCTAGATGCCGGGCGGGCAATGGAATGCTCTCGTGGCTCAGGCCGTCGGGATAGCCGCGCCCGTCGAATCGTTCGCGGTGGCTGCGAATAGTCAGTCCGACGTCTTCGAGGGTGTCCACGAATCCGGCCAGCGTCTGGCCGTAGACGGGGTAGTGCCGGATGAGGATCTGTTCCTGCTCGTTGAGACTCTGCGGCTCGTTGAGGCTTTTGTTGAGCAAATCGCGGGGGAGGCCGATGCGGCCGAGATTGTAGAGCCAGGAGCTGACGACGAGCGCTTCTTTCTCGCGTTCTTCGAGCAGATGGGATTTAGCGATTTCCTTGCAAATCGAGACGACCGACTTCGTTTGCTCGCCCAGCAATGGGTGGAAGGCCTCGATCAGGCGGAAGCAGATTTCGAGCGAATGGCCGAAGTTCTTTTCGAGGGCCTGGTTGGCTTGGTCGAGGGCGTCCGCCTTTTGTTCGAGCGACTGGATTTTATCCTCCAGGGCGGCGTTCGAGGAAACGAGCTTTTCGTTGAGCGCGAGCGTGTCGGCGCTGAGTTGCTCGTTGGCTTCGACCAGGGCGAAGCGTTGCACGGCATTGTCGATAGTGACGAGGACTTCCTCCCGGATCCATGGCTTGGCGAGGAAGCGGAAGATTTCGCCGCGATTCACTGCCTCGATCACAGTATTGAGAGTGAGCACGCCGGTGATGAGGATGCGAGAGGCGTTGGGCTGGATCTGCT
Organism: Opitutales bacterium; assembly: GCA_021772595.1. Classification (GTDB taxonomy): domain Bacteria; phylum Verrucomicrobiota; class Verrucomicrobiia; order Opitutales; family Opitutaceae; genus Pelagisphaera. Next base: position 19,994 of record JAJFLS010000430.1, on the reverse strand, counting down.
TGCACTTGTCGAGAAACTCCAGGCCTGTCATCTCGGGCATTCGCTGGTCGGAGATGATGGTGGCGAAGCGGTTCGTTTTGAGAGCCTCCAGGGCGTCGCTCGCATTGGTGAACGCCTGCACTTTGTAGCCTTCGCGTTCGAGCGTCTCCCTCATGGCGAGAAGGACGATCTCGTCGTCGTCTAGCACTAGGATCTCGCGTGATCGCGATTCGGAAATTCGCATGTTCTCGTTGTGGAAAAAGGGCTGGGTTCAGCCAAAGTACTGATTCAATTTTTTCAAAAGCGTTCCCGGTTTTTTGGACCCGGAGGCGAGGAAGCCGCATTTTGTTTTGATGCTCTCGTCGACGGCGTCAACGCTTTCCCCAAGCGCGATGACGGCGAGTTTGGGCGGAGAATCGCGTTCGGCGGTCGCGAGGATGAGTTGATCGACTTTCTCGTCCAGGGCGCTTTTGAAAACGAGCACTCCGTCCAGATCGTCTTCAAGATCCCTGAGATCGAGTTCGAGCTGATCGGGATCGAGGTGGATGCGGTACTTCCAGTTGGCGGCGCGAATCGCATTGATGAGCGGATGGCGCGTGATGTCTTCCCAGGTGTAGATAAGAATGGTGCGGGCCTTCTTGGGCTGGGCGATTGGTGGAGCGGTATCTCCGGCATAGGTCGCATTCGCGTCGGGAAAGGTTTCCGAGAGATTGGCTAGCGGCATTCGGAGCGTTACGGTTGTTCCTTCGCCCGGAACGGATTCGACAGCCATGTCGCCACCGAGTTCGCGAACGAATTGCTTGACGATGAACAACCCCATGCCGACATGGTTTTTCGGATCTTTGGTGGTGAAGAAAGGTTCTGCGATCTTCGGCAGATTGCGGGCGGCGATGCCTTGGCCATCGTCGGTGAATACGATCGTGGCGAATTGTGGCGGTTCCCCGTCGTCGGTTGGCTTTTCGGATGCGCAGTGGATGGAAACCTTCGGATGATCGTCCGTCGCGTCGTTCGCGTTGGAGGCGAGATGCAGGAGCGCTTGGCGAAATCGATTGGCGTCCAGCCGAGCAGGGAGCGACTCGTCGTTCAGATCGAAGGTCAGATCGACGGTTTTGGGGAGAATGGCGAGCAGGTATTCCTCCTGTTCTTCGATGAGTTTCCCCAAGTCGAAGTAGCTCTCTTCTCCGTCGTTCATGGCGCTGAGGGAGCGAATTTTCTGGGTGATTTTCTGGGCGCGGATCGAGCTGTCGCGAATGTGGGCCATCGCTTCCATCATCGTTTCGGCGTCGGATCCGGGAGTCGAATAGAGTTCGCTCAGCGAGAAGATGCCCGCGATCATGTTGTTGAAATCGTGCAGAAACCGCCGCGTGACCGTGGTGGCGACTTCCTTCCAAGAGCGTTTCACGAGCGTATCCATCGACTGGATTCGGAAGGAGTCGTCGGTGATCCGGCCCATGAATCCGACGAGCTCGCGGCTCTTGTTGTAGAGAGGCGTGACGAAATCTTTGGCGGGGATCCAGTCGCTTTTTTTGGAGGTTTCGATCCGGTAGACGATCATCGCTTCTCCGCCTTCCTCGCCTAGCTTTTCGAGGGCTGTTTTGTAATGGGGACGGTCTTCGTCGCAAATCAGAGCGGCCCAGCTTTCCCGTTCCGCGATGAGCGTGTTGAACGATTGGGGCATGAAGTCGAAAGCCTTCTTGGAGAGATAGCGAACGCGGTAGGAGTCCGCTTCAATGACGTAGCACGCGCCCGGGCCGTTTTCGATGAGCGCGTCTGTATCCGAATTGGAAGGATCCAGCTGCAGGAGAGTCGAGAGGGCTTCGCTTAATGTGGCGAACATCAATGGCTCTTTAGGGATGGGCATTTCCAATGTCAGTCGAAAAAAAAAGGGAGCGAAGCGGTATTGAGGCTTCGGATCGACAAAGACGTTAGAAACGCATCAGACGCGATGCAATGCTTGAGAGAGAATATTGCAGCGCCCGCGCCTTCTAGGCTGGCAGCTGGTAAATGGCTGGCTTGACTGTGTCGTAGGGATGGTTGACTCCCGCGAGACTTTCGGCGTGGCCAATGAGCAGATAGCCGCCCGGAACGAGATGCTGGGCGAGCCGACCGACGAGATCTTCCTGCGTTGGGCGATCGAAGTAGATCATCACGTTTCGGCAAAAGATGATCTGGAATTTCTCCCTCCACTGGAATGGGGTGCCGAAGAGATTGATCCGCTGGAATTTGACGTTTTTGCGAAGCTCCGGATGGACGCGATAGTATCCATCCATCTGCTTCTCGCCTTTCTGGAAATACTTGCGCTGCCACTCGGTTTTGACCTCCTTGATCCGGTTCTTGTCGTAGACTCCCTTGGAGGCGAAATCGAGGACTTTAGTGGAGATGTCGCTGCAGTTCAGCTGCCATCTGCCTTTCGTCTGTTTTTCCATGAAATCGGCGAGCGTGATCGCGACCGAGTAGGGCTCCTCTCCGGTCGAGCAGGCGCAGCTCCAGACATTGAGGGAATTGGGATTGCCCAGCTCGCCGTTGGCGAACTGGGGAAGAATGGTCTCGTTGAGAAAGTTGAAGTGGTTGATCTCGCGGAAGAAAAAGGTGTGGTTGGTCGAGATCGCATCGATGAGGTGGTACAGCTCGCCGTTCTTGGGATCGTTCTTGAGTTTGCTGCAATAGTCTTGAATCGAGGTCAGTCCGGTCGCTCTGAGTCGCTTGCCGAGTCTCGCGGTAACCAGCTCGCGTTTTCCTTCGCCAAGATTGATCCGAGTCTCGTTGTAGATGAGCTCGCGGATGAATGTATAATCCTTGTTCGAAATGGATTTGAAGGTTTCGAGAGATTTGTGAGCGGTAGTGTTTCTGATGGTCATGGGACTGATTGGGGGTGTGGGTATTGAGTGTCGGCTCGTCGTTTTCTGCGTCATACTGCAATGAACCGGAAAGTGAAATGCAGGCGTATGGTTACATCGCTTTTCCGAGGGTAAACTTAAGCATGAAGGGCCTGTCGCTTGAAATTTGAGATAAGAGTGCTCTTATAATGAGGGAAGCGATGGAGGCAGCGCTCCCGAAGAGGAGTATCCGAACCTGGGGAATTCTCCTACGGGTGAATCTTTTGATTGGCTTTAATCGGCGGGCTCGCTTGATTGTCCCGAATTCTGAAAAAAGATCCTATGTCCTCAGCGAAATCATCCACTTTGCCTGAATCGAAAAAAGGCGCTCGCATCCGCGAGCTGCTATCGGAACGCATTCTCTTTCTCGATGGAGCGATGGGCACCATGATCCAGCGCTACAAGCTGGAAGAAGCGGATTTCCGGGCCGGGCATTTCGACGATCACACGATCGACCTGAAAGGGAATAACGAGCTTCTGGTGCACACGCGGCCGGATGTCATCGAGGAGATCCACAAGGCGTTTATGGAAGCGGGCGCGGACATCATCGAGACCAACACCTTCAGTTCGACTCGGATTGCGCAAGCCGACTACGAGCTCGAACACATCGTTCACGAGCAAAACCTGGAAGCGGCTCGTCTGGCTCGCCGAGCTGTGGAAGCATTCGTCGCGGCCAATCCGGATCGCGAATGTTTCGTCGCGGGCGCTCTAGGTCCGACAAATCGGACGGCATCGCTTTCGCCAGACGTGAACCGCCCCGAATATCGAGCGGTTACTTTCGATGAACTCAAGAATGCGTATGCGGAACAGATCCGCGCGCTGATCGAGGGCGGAGTGGATCTCTTCCTGGCCGAGACGGTTTTCGATACGCTGAATTTGAAAGCCTGCATCTTCGCGTTGGAGGAAGTGTTCGAGGAGCGCGGCGAACGCATGCCGGTCATGTTGAGCGTGACGATTACCGACGCGTCGGGTCGGACGCTTTCGGGGCAGACGATTGAAGCGTTTTGGACCTCGGTGGCTCACTCGAATCCGATGAGCGTGGGAATCAACTGCGCTTTGGGCGCTCAGGACATGCGGCCCTATATCGAAGCGCTGTCTCAATCCGCGAATTGCTTTATATCCTGTTATCCGAATGCCGGGCTGCCGAATCCGCTCAGCGATACGGGCTATGATGAGCTGCCCGAAGACACGGCTCGGTTCCTGGAAGACTTCGCGGCGAACGGATTTGTGAATATCATTGGCGGCTGCTGCGGAACGACTCCCGAGCACATAGCGGCGATTGTGAGCCATGCGAAAGACTATCCGTCTCGGAAGCGGCCGACGATCGAGCAGGCGCTTCGCGTGAGCGGGCTGGAGCCGTTTGAAGTCAAAGGCGACAAGGCGCCTTACGTGATGGTGGGCGAGCGCACGAACGTGATGGGTTCCCCCAAGTTCAAGCGTCTCATCAAGGAAGACCGCTTCGACGACGCGCTGGCGATCGCCCGTCAGCAGGTCGAAAACGGCGCGAACATTATCGACATAAATTTCGACGAGGGGCTCCTCGACAGCGAAGCGTGCATGACGCGTTTCCTGAATCTCGTGGCTTCCGAACCTGAGATTTCGAAAGCGCCGATCATGATCGATTCGTCCAAATGGACGGTTATCGAGGCGGGGCTGAAGTGCGTTCAGGGCAAATGCGTCGTCAATTCGATCAGCCTGAAGGAAGGCGAAGAAAAGTTTCTCGAACAGGCGTCGTTGATTCTCCGATACGGCGCGGCTGTTATCGTGATGGCTTTCGACGAGGAAGGGCAAGCGGCAACTAAGGACGAGAAGATTCGGATTTGCCAGCGAGCTTACGATCTGCTTCGCGAGAAGCTGGACTTTCCGCCGGAGGACATAATTTTCGATCCCAATATTCTGACGGTCGCGACTGGTATCGAAGAACACAATACGTATGCGGTCGACTTTATCGAAGCGACACGCGAGATAAAGAAACGCTGCCCGTACGCTCGCGTCAGCGGCGGCGTGAGCAACATTTCCTTTTCGTTTCGCGGAAACAATGTCGTGCGCGAAGCGATGCATTCGGCCTTTCTCTATCACGCGATCCAGGCGGGAATGGACATGGGGATCGTCAACGCAGGCATGCTGGCCGTCTACGAGGATATCGAGCCGACCTTGAAGGAACTCGTTGAGGACGTGTTGCTGAACCGGCGATCCGACTCGACCGAGAGACTCGTCGATTTCGCGGAAACGGTGAGAGGAACCGGCGCGGTCAAGGAGGAGAAAACGGAAGCCTGGCGCGAAGGGACGGTCGAGGAACGGCTATCTCATGCCCTGGTAAAAGGAATCGTCACCCACATCGAAGACGACACGGAGGAGGCGAGAGCGAAATTGCCGCGCCCTTTGGACGTGATCGAAGGCCCGCTGATGGGCGGCATGAAAGTGGTGGGCGAGCTCTTCGGCGCGGGGAAAATGTTTTTGCCTCAAGTCGTCAAATCCGCCCGCGTTATGAAGCGAGCGGTCGCTTATCTGACGCCGTTCATGGAGAAGGAAAAGGCGGGCTCAGGCGGTTCGTCTGCCCAGGGCAAGATCGTCATGGCCACGGTCAAAGGCGATGTTCACGACATCGGGAAAAACATCGTCGGCGTCGTGCTGGCCTGCAACAACTACGAGGTTGTGGACATGGGCGTGATGGTGGCTTGTGATAAGATCCTCGCGAAAGCGCGGGAGCTGGACGCCGACTTGATTGGGTTGAGCGGCCTGATCACGCCGTCGCTGGACGAGATGATACATGTCGCTTCGGAGATGAAGCGAGAAGGCTTCAACGTGCCGCTCTTGATTGGGGGAGCGACTACAAGCAAGGCGCATACGGCGATCAAAATCGCGCCGGCCTACGACGAACCAATTGTGCAAGTGGCCGACGCGTCTCTCGTGGTCGCGGTCTGCAGCGCGTTGCTGAGCCCGGATCGGAAAAGTGAATACGTGGCGGAACTGAAAGCGGATCAAGTGCGGTTGTATGAGCGGCATGCGAAGGGCGCGAGCGCCGCGAAACCGATTCCGTTGGCCGAGGCGCGCGAAAGGGGAATTAAACAGGATTGGAAAACCGCGGATATCGCGGTCCCGGAGAAACTGGGAACGCAGGTGTTCGATAATATCGATCTCGGAGATGTTCTGGAGTATATCGACTGGTCGCCGTTTTTCTGGACGTGGGGATTGAAAGGCGTTTACCCGGCGATCTTGGAACATGCGAAGTACGGCGAGCAGGCGAACGAGATTTATCGCGATGCTCAGGAGATGCTGGAAGATATCGTATCCAATAAACGGTTTCGTCTTCGTGGCGCGTTCAGTCTTTGGGCTGCGCAGTCGGATGGCGACGATGTCGTTTTGTACGACGACGCTTCGCTTGGGAAATCTATCGGGACCTTCCGTTTTCTCCGTCAGCAAATGGAGAAGCCATCGGATACGACTTGCTATTGTCTGGCAGATTTCGTGGCGCCGCAGTCGAGCGGTCGAGTGGATTACGTCGGAGGTTTCTCGGTGACCGCTGGCTATGAAGTCGAGGAGCACGCGGAGACGTTCAAGAAGAATCACGACGACTATCGGGCAATCATGACGCAGGCGTTGGGCGACCGATTCGCGGAAGCTCTGGCGGAGTATCTGCACAAACGCGTGCGTGATTGTTGGGGATTCGGAAAGGACGAGGGCTTGGAAATCAAGGATCTGATCGGTGAAAAGTATCGAGGGATCCGTCCAGCGGCCGGGTATCCAGCATGCCCTGACCATACCGAGAAAGAGCTACTTTGGAGCTTATTGGATGCCGAGGCGAATACGAGCGTTTCCTTAACGGAAAGCTACGCGATGAATCCGCCCAGCTCGGTGTCCGGATTGTATTTCGGAGGCGAAGAGTCGCGCTATTTCAGCGTGGGAAAAATCGGGAAGGACCAAGTCGAGTCGTACGCGAGTCGGAAAGGCATCGATGTAAAAGTGGCCGAAAAGTGGCTCCAGCCAAATCTCGGCTACACGCCTTAATGACGAGTCGTCGTCGTTTCGCTTTCGGATTCTAGATCTAAATTGAGCGCTCCTCAATATTTTGAGCGCTCAATATGTGGCACAGGAACGGCGCTTTCGTCGTCTTTTGATCGATTATCGTCAAATTTTGATGAGTGCGGGCGCTTTGACGTTTTTGGCGCAGCCACTGCTGCAAGTTTCCTGCGTTTCGTTCTCCGAGATTTGGGGAGCGGCGTTGACGAATTTTGCAGGAGCAAAAGAACAGAGGCCGGCGTTAAGGGGTTTTCGCCGGTCTCGCCTTTTGCAATTGGCAGGCTTTCCGTTTCCGCCGAAGACGAGTTCTTTTGAAAAGGACTTCCCCATCGTTCCCAAACGGTGGTAACTCCCATCAGCAGAAACGCGAATGCCTGGAGCGCCATGGCTGCTGAAGCGATTCCGAAGCCGAGTTTGAGGTAGTGAAAGGCGATGTAGTAGGTCGAAATTCCCAGGAAGAATTCAGCACCGAGAACCGTGAGAAATTCCCATTTCGCGGATTTCTGTAAGATCCCGGAGGCCCGCTTCGCTAGGCTTCCTTTAGGCGTTCGGACAAATTCCCCGCCTTTCTTGAAGATCCCTTGAAACGAGGAGAGGCCTGTTGTGAGGCAAAGGGCGAGTGTTACCATCATGAAGATCGGGCCAGCGGCAATCGCCTTAAGCTGCTTCAATAGACTGCGGTGTTGTGCGTAGTGCCCCCACAAGTAGTAGATCGCCGCGAGGGAGATCGTGATCCCGCCTAAGAACGCATGCGTCATCGCCAAAAGCATATTGGGCTGAATGGTTTGAATGATGATGGTCGGCAAGTTCAGGAAGATGGCGATCGCGAGACAGATCGGCATGAACCCGAATCCGAGGTGGTGCCAGATCTCAAGTTTCACTCGTTTGGATAGATTGGATCGCAGGATTGTGCCGGCGAATTTCATGAGCACTTGCACAGTTCCTTTCGACCAGCGCATTTGCTGGGCCTTGAAGGCAGTGAGCGTGGGCGGAAGCTCTGAGGGGACGGCGTAGTCCGGATCGTAGATGATCTTCCAGCCTTTCATTTGGGCGCGGTAGCTTAGATCGAGATCTTCGGTGACTGTGTCCCATTCCCAATCTCCGGCGTCGGCGATCGCCTCGCGCTTCCAGATGCCCGCAGTTCCGTTGAAGGTGAAGAAGAATCCGTTGTTGCAGCGCACGGTTTGCTCGATGTGGAAATGGGGATCGAGCAGGGCGGCCTGAAGCCGAGTCAGCCAGCTGATGTCGCGATTGAAAAAATCCCATCGGGCCTGGACGGCGGCGATCTTCTCGCCAGCGAAAAGCGGCATCATCTCTTCGAGGAAATCGGGCTCGGGTCGAAAATCGGCGTCAAGCACGGCCAGATATTCCGCCGATGTCAGCTTGGTTCCGTATTTGAGCATTCCCGCTTTGTAGCCTTCGCGTCCGTCTCTCTGGATGTGAACCATGTGGCCTGCGGCTGCGGGATTGTCCGCGAGCCATTTGCGGATGCGCTCAGTCGTTTTGTCGGTCGAATCATCGAGTATCTGAACTTCGAGATTCGGATACGGCCATCGGATTTGGCCGACCTTGTCCAGGAGGTGGGCGATTACCTCCGGCTCGTTGTAGACGGGGCACTGAATGCAGATCTTAGCATCCTTAAAATGGGAGATCGGGTTTCGTTCATGTCCCTTGCCTCGCGCCCGGCGATGTTTCCGGAACAGCCAAATCTGGTAGGCTCGTCTCCATCCGAAAAAAAGGAAAAGAAGTGAAAGAAGAAATTGAAAGGCAATCAGGGGATAGTAAACCGCCCAATTGGAGATTACGCTCCATATCATGGTCAGCGATTAATACGCTCCCTACTCTTCCCTAGTCAAAGTCTAAGTTGCTACGATCTCGTTACCAGTGAGGGTTTTGATGAATTTCTTCATCGCAGGAGTGAGCACTCGGCCTTTGCGATGAAGGATCGCGAGCGGGCGATTGAAGCCCGTGCCATTGAGAGTGATCGAGGCGAGGGTGCCTTGTCGTACCTCTTGGGCGACGGTGGCTTGAGGGGCGATGGCGATTCCCGCGTCGATCTCCACGGCGCGTTTGACCGTTTCGATGTTGTCGAACTCCATTACGGGCTCGATTTCGATCTTGTTGTCGCGGAAAATCTGGTCGACCGCTTTGCGGGTCGGGATATCCGGATCGAAGCTGATGAATTTGGAGGTGCGGAGTGCGTCGACATCCACGTTTGTATGCTTTGCGAGCGGGTGGTCGGGATGGCAGATCGCGACCAGCCTGTCTTCCCGGAACGGGATTATTTCGATCTGGCGAGTCTTGACCGGAAAGGCCACGAGACCGAAGTCGACGGAATTGTGGAGGATATCATCGTAGACCAGATTGGATCGCCGGTACTCGACGCGAACGTTGACGGACGGGTAGTCGCTCAAGAACGACTTGATGAAAGGCGGCAGCTCGTGGAGCCCAATGCTGTAGATAGTAGAGATTCGAATAGTGCCGCTGATTACCTTTTTCATCTCCATCAGTTCGCTCAGCAGTTTCTCGTAAACGTGGAGGATTTCCTTGGAGGAATGGTAGACGCGGGTTCCTTCGCGGGTCAGCTGGAATTGCTTTTGACTGCGGTCGATTAGCAACGTATTGAAGTGCTTTTCCATCGCCCGGGCCTGCTGGCTAACGGCGGATTGAGTCACCCCATTAAGGCGGGCTGCTTTCGAGAAGCTTTTGGTCTCTACCAAATCGGAGAATATCTTGAAATTGTCGACTTGCATGGCGGTGGGATTTAGAGATTAGAAAATATTATAGTATCTAATTTTAGGCAAAATAAAAGAGAAGAATCATTAATGTTCATCAGATACGAAACTTATAGGGTAAATCTGGAGCGGGTGAGAGAGGCCATTGAGGCGGCCGAGTCGAAAGCGGGCCGGGAGCCGGGTTCCGTTGCGCTCTTGCCTGTAACTAAGAATCACCCGGTGGATGCGGCTCGATACGCGTTTCGGTCGGGCTTGAAGTCGGTGGGGGAAAATCGAGTCCAAGAGGCGTTGTCGAAAATGGACGATGCGGATGCGGCGTTGCGTTGGGAGCTCATCGGTCCTTTGCAAAGCAACAAGGCGAAGAAAGTCGCGGAGCGCTTCTATCGCGTGCAGTCGGTCGACCGGGCAAAGGTGATCGCTGCCCTCCAACGGCACGCTCTGGAGTCTGGGCGGACGTTGAGATTGCTGCTTCAGGTCAATGCGGGAGACGATCCAAACAAGTCCGGAGCCGACCTCGAAGGCGCTTCGCCGCTGCTCGAATGCGCGTTGGAGCAGCCGAATCTCCAAGTGGACGGTTTGATGACGATCGCGCCTTTGGATGACAATCCGGCGGTCGCCCGATCGTGTTTCGCCGCGCTGAGGCGATGCAGAGACCGGTTGGAAACCGAATTTTGCGTCTCGCTCCCCGAATTGTCGATGGGCATGAGCGGCGACATGGGCGAAGCCATCCAGGAAGGAAGCACTATGGTGCGGGTGGGCACAGCGCTGTATGGGGATCGTGAGTACGCGTGACCTGCCCGGATGCAGAATCGTTTTTGCGGCATAATAGGATTGTCGAAAAGTAGGCCCCTTGCAGGATGCCGCTAGGTGTCAGCGAATAAACAGCGAGAATTGGAATCGAGCCCGAAGATGGAAGCGAACCGTTATCGGATTGGCGTTCTGCTGTATTTTCGAAGCGAGGAGGGTCGGATCCTTCTCATTCGCCGGAGCAAGCGACCGAATATCGGGCTTTGGTGCGCGGTCGGCGGGAAGCTGGAGATGGAGTCGGGAGAGTCTCCCTTCGAGTGCGCGAAACGAGAGGCGGGTGAGGAAGTCGGGATCGAATTGAGCGATTCGGATCTATCGCTTCGCTGCATGCTGTCGGAAGAGAATTACGAAGGAACGGGGCACTGGTTGATGTTTCTGTTCGAGGTTCATAAACGTCTGCCTGAATTGCCAGAGAACATCGAGGAGGGGATCTTTGGGTTTTTCGATGTCGAGGAACTTCCTGCGCTCGAAATGCCGCCGCTCGATCGGTCGATCTTGCTTGAGCGAATTCTGGATCAGGACGCGGCGGACTTTCATGTGTTGCGGGCGACCGAAGGAGTGGAGCGATTTCCCGAGCGTCTGAAGGTGGAGGATTCGGTAAGAGCGACAGGGCGGCCAGGATGATACTGCTAATCGACAATTACGATTCGTTCACCTACAATCTCTATCAGTATCTTCTGATGTTGGAGAAGGAAGTCGTCGTGTTCCGTAATGACGAAGTGGATGCGGCGAAGGTTGAAGCGATCGGACCGGAATTAATCGTCATTTCGCCCGGCCCAGGCGGCCCGGAATCGACGGGCGCTTGTCTGGAAATAATCGCCGCGTTCAAGGATCGCGTTCCAATTCTCGGCATATGTCTGGGGATGCAGACGATCGCGCAATATTTTGGAGGTCGCGTGGTGAAAGCGCTCGAGCCGGTCCATGGAAAAGTTACGCCGATACTGCATTCGAGCGGCGGATTGTTTAACGGCCTTGCGAACGCGATGAACGTTACTCGCTATCACTCTCTCGTCGTGGATCGGTCGAGTTTGCCGCAGTGTTTCCATGTGGATGCGGAATCGGAGGAGCGGGAAATTATGGCGATTTCTCATGAAAGCCTCCCGATATGGGGCGTGCAGTTTCACCCGGAGGCGCTTCTTACCGAGGGCGGTATGGAGTTGTTGTCCAACGCGATTGCTGCGGCAGAAAAATGCGAGGCGATGGAGTGATGCTCGTGGAGCGTTTGCGTGGCGAATGTTCGATCGACTCCGTGTTGGCGGCGGTCGAAGCGCGTCCGGGCGGGGTGTTCCTGGATAGCGGATCGCATGATTACGGGCTGGGCCGGTATTCGATATTCGCCAGCGATCCTTTCAAAGAGCTGGTCGGGTGGGGGTCGAGTTTGGAGATTCGAGAAAGTGGCGAACGGAGCGTTCTGGAAGGAGACATTTTCGAGCTGCTGCGGAAGGAGCTAGCGAAACTCAAAGGTGTCGATTGCGGATCACTGCCGTTCGCGGGAGGCGCGATCGGCTGTTTCGCGTACGATGCGGGGCGCCGGATAAGGCCAGCGTCATTGGAGAAGCCCTACAGTCGGTCGCAACCAGAGATGCGGTTCGGGTTTTACGATGCGGCGCTGGTTTGGGATCACGAACAAGATTCGCTTTTCGCCATAGCGAGCGGCGCTGCAGAAGATCCGACCGATGCGATGCAACGGCTTAAATCGCTCGTTCTGCAATCGGAGAAAGCGGAAACTGAGGATCAGTTTCAAGTGGGAGACATCGAATCGAATTTCAGCCGCGAAGTTTATTTGGAGCGTGTCGGGAAAATGCGGGAGTACATCCGCGAGGGCGAGATCTATCAGGCCAATTTGTCGCAGCGGTTTCGGGCGAGTTTCCAGGGAAGCGGTGCGGCGCTATATCGCCGGCTGAGAGAAGTGAATCCAGCTCCGTATGCCGCGTATCTGAATTTTGGGGATGAAGAGATCTTGTCTTCTTCGCCAGAGCGATTTCTTCGGTTGGACGATGGAGTCGTCAATACGCGTCCAATCAAAGGAACGCGACCGCGCGGCGCGAACGTCCAGGAGGAGGAGTCGTTCAGGGAAGAATTGGCGGCTTCGGAGAAGGATCGGGCGGAATTGCTTATGATTGTCGACTTGGAGCGAAACGATTTGGGCCGCGTGTGCAAACCCGGTACGATTTCCGTCAAAACGCTTTTCGGCCTGGAAACCTACGCTTCGGTAATCCACCAGACGGCGACGGTGGAGGGTCGCCTGGAGGAGGGGCGGGACGCGATCGACTGCATCGAGGCGATGTTTCCTGGCGGGTCGATTACCGGCGCGCCCAAGATTCGCGCTATGGAAGTGATCGATGAGCTTGAAACGGAGAACCGAGGAGTCTATACGGGAGCGATTGGCTATATCGGGTTTGATGGAAGAGCGGATTTCAATATCGCAATAAGAACTATGAGGATCTCGGATGGGGAATTGTCTTTTAATGTGGGTGGAGGAATTGTTTGGGACAGCGATCCGAAGTCTGAATACGAAGAGACATTGCATAAGGCGAGGTCGCTGTTCGAAGCGTTAGGAGCAAAGCAGAATGTCGGATAAAATAATAGTAGACGGCGATCTAGTGGAGAGTAGCTGTGTTTCATTGGAGGTGACCAGTCCTGGTCTTGCTTACGGTTTTGGCTTGTTCGAGACGATCAAGTTTAAGGGCAGGCGGCCATGCTTTTTCGAGGAGCATTTCGATCGGCTGCAGCGTGCGGCGAATGCGGCGAATATCGGATTCGATTATTCGATTGATGAAATGCGAAGCCAGTCGCGCGCGTTGTTCGATGCGAATCAGGTCGACGATGGAATCTTCAAAATCGTCGTGACCGAAAGTGGATCGAGATTTCAAACGATCGTCTTTGTTCGCGATGCGGAATTGAAGGTCGCGAAAGATCCGCTTCGCGTGCGCGTGTCCAATGTTATGAAAGCGTCGAATGCGTTTACTTCCAGGCACAAGACTCTGAATTACATGGAGAACTGGCTGGAGCTTCAGGCGGCTCGAGAGCACGGTTTTGATGAGTGCTTGTTTTCGAATGAATTGGGTCACGTGACCGAGGGAGCGCTGTCGAACGCGTTTTTCATAAAGGACGGCGTGCTGAAAACGGCGTCGCTTGAATGCGGACTTCTGGATGGAGTCATCCGAGGTCAATTGCTTCGCATCGCCGAAGAGGATGGCTGGCTGGTCGAGGAAGGCGCATTTGGTATCGAGGAATTCACGACGGCCGACGAAGCGTTTATGAGTAGCTCCGGCAAGAATCTTATAAGCATTTCCGAGATCCAAACAAACATTGCCCGAGCGTTTCCGGTTGTTGGATCGAAACGGGTGGAGCAATTATCGGCTCGGCTAAATGAGGCCGAAGATGCCAGCCTTGAAGGGAAATGAGATGGCAGTGGGGAAGGTCTTAAAACTTGGCGATCGCGATTGGGAAATTGGAGCCCGGACGGGGGTTTTCGGAATCCTGAATGCGACCCCAGACAGTTTTTCGGATGGAGGCAGATACACGAATGCGGACGCTGCGTTGTCGCATCTTAAGGAGATGTTTGAAGAGGGAGCGGACGTTGTGGATATTGGGGGCGAGTCCACGCGCCCGGGATCGCAACCGGTTTCAGCGGAAGAGGAGATCTCGCGAGTGGTTCCCATTATTGAAGCGATCGGAAGCGAATCGAAGCCTCCTTTGATTTCCATCGATACTTCAAAGGCGTCAGTGGCTCGGGCGGCCCTCCAGGCAGGCGCTCGGATCGTGAATGATATTTGGGGGTTCCAGAAGGATTCCGAGATCGCTTTGGTGGCGGCTGAGCGGAGCGCGACTTGCGTGCTGATGCACAATTCTAGAAGCGGATGGCTTCGCGAATCGGCGCTCGATTCGGTTAGAGCCTATTGGGAGATTTCGATCGACATAGCGTTGCAGGCCGGGGTTGAAGAAGACCGAATAATATTGGATCCAGGTATAGGATTTACGGATACTAGGGAGCAAGACTTGGAGATGCTTCGAGGGTTGAAGTCGCTGCGGGCATTTGGATTTCCTTTGCTATTGGGCGTTTCGCGAAAACGGATTACTGGAGAAACGTTTGGGTTGAGCTTGGAGGAACGCCTGGAGCCGACCTTGGCTATGACGGCGTTAGGTATTGAGTCGGGAGTCGATTTCGTACGGGTTCATGATGTTAAGGAGAATGTCCGCGTCGCGAAAATGTCGGATCTTATCGTTAGGAAATAGATGGATAAGGTAGTTTTAAATCGGATCGAGTTGCAGGGGAAAATCGGGATTCTCGAAGAAGAGAAACTTGAATCTCAGCGTTATTGGGTGAGTCTTTCAATCGGCACGGATTTGAAAGGCGCGGGGGAAAGCGATCGGTTGGAGGAGACCATCGACTACGCTCGAGTTTACGAAATTGCGAAAACGGAAATGGAACAATGCGATTGCGACCTGATTGAGGGTTATGCGGAAGGTCTGGCGAAACGCATTCTTTCGACTTTCGAGAACGCGGGTTGGGTGACTATTGAAGTGTTAAAGCCGGATGCTCCGATTGATGGGAAGTTCGATTCGGTCGGTATCCAGATTACGAGGTCGAGAAATGACTGAGATTTATCTAGGATTGGGTAGCAATTTGGGAGATCGTGCGGGTCATTTGAAAGCGGCGGTTCGAGCGTTGGAAGCTCTTGAAGATTCAGAGGTCGTCGCAGTTTCGTCGATCTATCGAACGGCTCCCGTTGGAGACGTGGATCAAGAACCCTTCTTCAATGCCGTTGTTCGCTTTCGAACTTCGATTGAGCCGCAAGAGTTGTTGAAGATTTATCTGGAGATAGAACAGTCAAGAGGTCGCGAGCGGATTGAACGCTGGGGCCCGCGAACGCTCGATATCGACATTTTGCTCTACGGAGATCGAAAGGTGGAAGAGCCGGGATTAATACTTCCTCATCCATTGTTGGGCGAACGAGCATTCGCGTTGGTACCATTGCTTGAAGTTTGGCCGGACGCGCGGATCGGCGAACGCTCTGGACGAGAATTACTGGATGGGATTGGAAGCGAAGGAGTGGAGAGGCTTGTCCGCTTTGACGATTGCGAGACAGTGGGAATTGTAGGGGCGAGTTCGAAATCGGAACGCTATTCGAATCGGGCTCAGCGAATGTTGGTGGATCACGGTTACTCGGTTGCTCCGATTTCTCCATTGGGGAATGAAATTCTGGGAGTGCCGGGGTTTCGCGCGATTACGGATTTTCCTGATAAAGTGGATACGGTTACGATGTACGTGGGACCGGGACATCAGGATTCGATTGTGGGAAGTCTTATAGCGGCTTGTCCGAAACGAGTGATATTCAATCCCGGCACGGAGTCGGCGCAGACCCAAGAGCGGCTGCTCGATGCGGGAATTGCGGTCGAGGAGGCGTGTACGCTAGTTTTGCTCCAGTCTGGCCAATTCTGAGAGAGGGCTGAATGACCGTGGAAGGACGGGAAGTCGAGAGCGGGGAACTTTGTTTGAAAAAATTAGACGAAACTTGGCGGTGGCAACGAATAGCAATTAGCGAATCCGAAACATTTTCTTGCGTGGAGACATTCGAAACAACCAATTGGAAAGAGATTTTCAGTCAGTACGGATCTAAGATGCTATTGTTTGCCAGACAGTTCGCAGCTAATCAGAGCGATGCGGAGGACATTGTCCAAGAAGCGTTTACTCGATTCTGGAAATCGGATCGTCGGGACGACGGGAACGCGGTTTCGCTGCTGTTCGGGTGCGTGCGATGGGCGGCGCTCGATTTCCTTCGCCGGAATCAGAGACGGCAGAAGAGGGAGAATCTCGCCAGCGAATACGATCGGACTTTGAAGGATTGTCAGCTTTTCGAATCTTCGGTGGAAAAGGAAGAGCTTTCGGAGAGCGTTCAGGCTGCATTGAAGGAACTGCCGGAAGCCCAGCGCGAAGTTGTGGTTCTTAAAATCTGGGGCGAGCTGACCTACGCTCAAATTAGCGAAACGCTGGGGATTCCCGCGAATACGGCGTCGTCTCGCTATCGATACGCTCTCGCGGCGCTTAAACGTAAAATGGGAAACGATTGTTATGCTTGAAAAAGAAGACGGAGAATTCGAGGAGCTGCTTTCATCGCTTAAGCCGGCCAAGCCATCGAATGAGTTAAGCGAGCGCATTCGTTCGAGTCTCGAGGAGGCGAGAAATGACACGAATCGATCGTTCGTCTGGAGTCGATTTAGTTGGCTAGGCGGGGCGACGGCATTAGCGGCTTCGCTGGCTCTGGTGTTGGTGTTGAATCGGGAAACCGCGCCGCAAACTGATCCGGCACTGACAACGACTGCGCTGGAGCAATCTGTGTTGTCGCCAGTGGCTCAGCCTTTAGCGGATTTCAACCGCGTTCGAAGTTCAAACGCCTTGATCCATGCTGAGCAGAGTCCGGTATTTTTCACCGTTGAAGGGATTCCGGTTCGCGATGTTTATCTTAAGTATCTGGATACGGTCGTGATGGAGAATCCGAAAAACGGAGCCGTGCTGACTGTATCTTCGCCACGCGAGGAGAGGCGATTGATTCCCTCGGTTGCCTATTGATTTTATTCCTGAACGAAAGAACTGTATTATGAAAACGCTGCGTCGATTGTTAGTTATAGGTTTTGTTGTGATTCCAGCCTGGATGTCATTGGGAGATGAGGACGCGGAAACGCCGAAAGCCGAACCGGTTGAAGAGACGGTTTATCTAGGCGTTCACGTAGCGCCGATTCGCCCTGATCTAACGGCGCAACTGAGTTTGGATCCGGACGTCGGCTTGATCGTGGAGCATATCGATGAGGATAGTCCCGCCATGAAAGCCGGTATTCAGAAATTCGATATATTGATCCGGTTTGATGGACAGATTTTGATCAACCCAAAGCAATTGGGCGTGCTGGTTCGGAATAAGAATGTGGAGGACGATTCCACACTCGAATTCATTCGAAAGGGCGAGAAGCAGTCGATCAATGTTCGACTGGCCAAAAAGGTGATAGAGCATTCAGCGTTCTTTTTCGACGGACTCGACTTCCGTAAATCGACGGAGCCCTTCTGGAGTTTCATCGACGAGCACGATAATGTGTTCAGCCAAGAGAAGGCTAAGGAATGGAGCGAGCGTTTGGGGAGAAACGTAGGGTCGATCATCGAGAATTTGGAGAAAGGCGGCCGCTTGCCGAAGGGGTCGAACGGACAGAGGATTCGGATGAGAAGCGGAAACGTTTCGATGAATCTGAAGGACTCGATTGGATCCGTCGAAATTCTCGTGGAGGACGGGGACCGGATCGTGGTGATTCGTGACAAAGCGGGAAAAGTGATTCACAAGGGCCCAGCGAATTCTGCGGCTGAGTTGGAGCAAGTTCCGAACGAGTTCCGAGAGAAAGTGAAGCTGATGAGGAAGGCCGAGGAAGAAGTGGCGGGACCCAGACAAGAGGCGGATTCGTCGGGGGTTGAGTGAATAAAAAAAAACAGGCGACGGGAAACCCATCGCCTGTTTCAGGATAAGAAAAAATTGGTAAGCTCTGCCGGATTAATCCGCGATCACCCAGTAGTAGCGGCCGTTGGCGATCTTCCTGAATTGGCCAGTGGCCAGATTTCCGTCGTCGATAACCACATCGGCTGCGAGGATGGTCTCTTCTTTGACAGTAGGACCTGAAACGCCCACCGCGGAAACTACGCCGCTTTCGAAAAGCTCGTAGTCCCAATGTCCACCCATCGGGGTTTTGGACTCGAAGAATCGCTTGGAAAAATATCCGGCCAGTTCAGCTGGAAATGTACCGCTGCTCGAATCGGGTGGCCAGGCTCCGGACTCCATTATGTAGGTTTCCGACGCGGACGCTATGGTTCTCACGTCGCGAGCGAAAGCTGCGGCGCGGCCGTTCTGCTTAACCTTCAGAAAAGTCGGGATGGCCATTGACGCGATGAGACCGATTACTGCGACGACGATAAGTATTTCGATAAGCGTGAATCCGCTCTTTGATGTCCGGCTTTTAAAATTCTTCATGGCTCGCGTTCTTGGTCTATCTGTTAATCGGTCAGAGTCGTCCTTCTATTATCGTCGAATTCGATGCTCTTTGTCTACGGTCGCGAAGTCGTTTACTGTTAATAAATTGGCTATATTCTCTATAAAAAAGTGAACCCTGTGCGGTTCGCTCATTCGAAATAGGCGCCAAACTCTAGGCTCCAGGTAACCGAGTCTATGCGCTCTATTGAGCGAGAGACTCCCTGAGACTCTCCAATTCTTCCCACCGGCTGTAGATGGCTTCGGTTTGGGAGTCGATTTCGGCAAATTCCTTTTTCGCGGTCTCCGCGTAGGCGGGCTCGTTCTTGTAGGTTTGCGGGTCCGCGAGCTTATCGGCGATCGCCTGGCGCCTCTTGTCCAACGCTTCGATCTGCTCGGGCAAGTCGTCCAGCTCGCTCTGCTCCCGCTTGGTGAAACGCCTTGGACGATCCTTCCAATTTTGGCGGCTGCTCTTGGGCGTCGCTTTACGCGGTTGGGCAAGAGTGGGTTCCAATTGCTCTTTTCGCCAGCTTTCGTAGCCGCCATTGAATTCGCTCGCAGAGCCTTCGCGGTCGATAACGATGAGGCTCGTAACGGTGTTTTCCAGAAAGTCGCGGTCATGACTGACGATGAGCAGCGTGCCTTTGAAGTCCATGGTGCGCTCTTCGAGCAGCTCCAGAGTGTCTGTGTCGAGATCGTTGGTGGGCTCGTCCAGAACCAGGAGATTCGCCGGCTGCGTGAAAAGTTTGGCGAGCAAGAGCCGATTGCGCTCCCCGCCAGAGAGGGTCTTGATGGAGGCCCGGGCTCGTTCGGGCGTGAAGAGAAAATCCTGGAGATAGGTGATAACGTGTCGCTTCTGGCCACCGATAACGACTGCCTCGTTCCCGTCGGCGATGTTGTCGAAAACGGTTTTGGAGTCGTCCAGTTGTTCTCGCAACTGGTCGAAGTAGGCGACTTGCAGTTTCGTGCCGTGCTTGACCTCTCCGGCGCGCGGAGCGAGGTCGCCGAGGAGGGTTTTTATCAAGGTTGTTTTTCCGGATCCATTGGGGCCGACGATTCCGATACGGTCGCCTCTCATGATTTCCAGCGAGAACGGCTTTAGAATCGACTTTCCTTCGAGGGAGACGCTCGCGTCCGTGGCGACGATGACCTTTCGCCCTGACAGCGATGAATCTTGCATGAAGAAACTCGCGTTTCCCTGGCGGGTTCTCAATGCGGCTCGCTCCGCTCTCATCTTTTCAAGCGCTTTGACTCGCCCCTCGTTGCGGGTGCGTCGCGCTTTGATGCCTTTGCGGAGCCAGGTTTCCTCCTGCGAAAGTTTCTTCTCGAACGCCATCCGGTTTTTGGCTTCGGCTTCGAGAAGCTCGTCTTTCCGTTTCAGGTAGGTGTTGTAGTCGCAACGAAAGCTCGTGAGATTCGCCAGGTCGACTTCGACGATTCGCGTGGCGAGCTTTCGGAGAAACGAGCGGTCGTGCGTGACGAAAAGGAGGGTGAGATCGCTTTTGAGGAGAAAATTCTCGAGCCAGAGAATCGAATCGAGATCCATGTGGTTGGTTGGCTCGTCGAGCACG
>JAJFLS010000429.1 GCA_021772595.1 Opitutales bacterium | reverse complement strand
CCGCAATAAGCGCATCGACCTCAATTCTTTTTTCGAGCATGCGCAGAATTATCATTCTCCAACCGCCGACCGTATTGAGGAAGACTTCGCCTATAATCGGCAGACAGTTGAGCTTCAGGAGGCTCTAACATTGTTTATTGAGATTCTGAAAGCTTGGGAGCGCGAGGTGAATCGCAATGGGGCGGAATTCTCGGTTGTTCTCTTGCCGAGAGAAAACGAAAACAAGGCGGAGGCTGTTTTTAGAGAGAACGGATTTCACACGGTAAATTTGTTTTCCGATTTTGGTCAGCGAATTCCTGATTACGATTACAATGAATGGCGCTTCGAAAACGATGCGCATTGGAATGAGGCGGCCAATGAGATCGCGGCGCGAAGTCTTTATATCTCGATATCGGATCGAGTGGGAATTGAACCAATGCCACAGTCGCAAGTGGATCAATCTCTTTTCACGTATTACTCTGCGTTTTCTGGGGATTGGATGCCCAGCGGTATTGACGTTGCGGAGGATCCAACTGGCGAGGTTCTTGAAGAGATTAGATCTAAATATTCAGAAATAGAATACGCGCCCTAGCTTCAACTTTCTGAGAGAGTGTCTGAAAAGTCCGTGATTCATTCTTAATATTCTTTGTAGGGTCGGCGCTTGCGCTGCACCGCGTAGGAAAATTACGCTCGGCTTTCGCGGTACGGCGCAACAGTCTTCACTTCGTTACGCCCGGTCGAGAGCGCCGACCCTACAAAATGGACTTATTGTACACTTTCTAAGTTGAGTGCTTAGTCCGAGCCTTTCGAGAGAGGGTTCTTGGTGGGTGAGGGGATCGTTGGTTTTGCTGTTCTCGATTCGGGCGAGTTCGCGCATGTCGATCGTGGCGTGCAATTACTCACGATTGACTTAGGCTCAATTTCAATTAAGTTTAGGCGGTCGAAACCATTTCGGCCAAAGGAAAGAATGAGCATGTTGTCACATTTTATCGCGGCGGTAGCAGTTTTAGGGCTGGGTATACTCGCTATGGCGATTGGACAAATCCTACGCAAGAAGAGCATTTCTCATTGCGGTGGATCGAGCATGACTTTTCGCGGCGAAAAAATCCGCTGCCCTGGCTGCAAAGGCGAGCAGGGTTCCGACTGCGAGAAACTGGAGAAGGTAAGAGCGAACCCTGACGAAAACTAATTTGCTTCGGCTTGTTCCTCGAAACGCAAGACTGCAAAGCCGGAACTCGCGATCTGACGAAAGCTGCCATCAAATTCCCCGACAATGAAGAGGGCTTCTACATCCGTCATGGATTCAATCCAAGCCAGCCCTTCTTCGGCCCCCATCACAAATGCAGCCGTAGCGATTCCATCTGCAAAAGTACAGTCGTTCGCTACCACTGAGACGCTTGCAAGTCGATGCGTCACTGGGCGACCACTACGCGGGTCCAAAATGTGAGACAAGGTTTTACCATCTTCATCCAGGATGAAGTTCCGATACTTGCCAGAAGTCGCGATGGCTTTATCTTTTAACTCGATCACCGCATTTAAACTTTCTCCGGGGAGCAAATCTGTTCGCGGAGTTTCTATTCCTACTGTCCAAGGACGTCTTTCTTCGCCCAGTCCACTCACATAAATTTCACCACCGATCTCTACCAGCGTATTTGATAAGCCCTTACTGCGCAGCAAATCCGAGACCGCATCAACGGCATAACCTTTTGCGATAGCGTTTAGATTTACCTGCAGGGTAGGAAGCTTCTTTTGTATCTGAGTTGGAGAAACGACCTCAAATTTTGCGTATCCAATTTTTTCAAGGGCGAGCTGGATTTGTTGGTCGGAGGGGAGGTCGGAGGAAGGGGCACGATTTCCGAATCCCCATAAATTAATCAATGGATCCAAGGTAGGGTCGAAGGCGCCTTTCGAGCGTTCGCCCAAGATGAGAGCTGCTTGGGCAACTTTTACAAAGGACGGTGAAACTTCGAGCGGATCGGTTGAGTCGCTCCTGTTGAAACGACTGATTTCACTCTGATCCCGATAAGTAGACATCTGATCGTTCAAGTCTTCCAGCAGTCGATCTACATCTTTTTGGAGCGCTTTGAATTTCGTGACGCTCAAGCCGTTGTTGAGCGCCTTTATCGAATAGGTCGTCCCCATTGTGAAGCCTTCGAGGTGGAGCCGATCGGGAGCGGGCGAGCCTCGAAAAATCATCCAGAGCGTTAGTCCGACGATAACAGAACCCACGAATATCGTTTTACGTGGGTTGAAGCGACGTGGTTGGAGTACAAATGGCATACGCGAGAGAGTCTCTTAGTAATGGATTAAGGAATACTAAGAAAATAACAACATGACGATAGTGTCAATCGAGCGAATGAGATCACGCGCCTTCGCCGCTCGCTGAAACGACGCTAGAATTCGTCAAACGCGATCATCTCTTTGTCCACTCCGAGATCGTAGAGCATTTTTTGAACCGCTTGGATCATCATCGGAGGACCGCAAAGGTAGTATTCGATTTCCGATGGGTCTGGATGTTTGTCGAGATATTGTTCCAAGACCACTGAATGAATGAAGCCGGTCGGCCCGGTCCAATTGTCCTCTGGCTGAGGCTCGCTCAATGCGACGTGAAAGGAAAAATTGGGAAACTCCTTTTCGATTTTCTCGAAGTGATCCGTATAGAACATCTCGCGAAGCGAGCGCGCCCCATACCAATAGCTCACTTTTCTTGTGGTGCGTTTCGAATGAAAGAGATCGAAGATATGGCTACGCATTGGGGCCATGCCGGCGCCGCCGCCTATATAGAGCATTTCCCGATCCGATTCCTTCGCGAAAAACTCGCCAAAGGGGCCGCTGATCTGCACTTTGTCTCCCGGCTTGAGATTGAAGATGAAGCTTGAAGCCGTTCCGGGAGGAACATCGAGCTTCGGCGGCGGGGTAGCGATGCGTACGTTCAGCATGACCTGGTTTCCCTCAGCCGGATGGTTCGCCATCGAGTAGGCTCGGAAACAAGGTTCCCGGTTGTCGATCGACAGATCCCAAAACTTAAACCGATCCCAGTCTCCTCGATACTCTTCCTCCACATCGAATTCCTTGAAGGATGCGTGGTACTTCGGAATATCGATTTGGATGTATCCTCCCGCTTGGAAATTCAAATCGACCCCAGGCGGCAAGTCTACGACGAGCTCCTTAATGAAAGTCGCCACGTTGCGATTTGATCGCACGGTCCCATCGAACTTTCGAATTTCCAGGACCTCATCGGGGATCGAGATCTTCATGTCTTCCTTGACCTTGACCTGACAGCCAAGGCGCATCCCTTCTTTCGCTTCCTTCTTCCCGATGTATCCAGTTTCTGTAGGCAAGATACTCCCACCGCCTTCAAGTACGCGGCACTTGCACATCGCGCAGGTTCCGCCGCCGCCACATGCGGAGGGCAAGAACACGTTCTCGCTCGCCAAGGACGAAAGCAAAGTGCTTCCAGGCTTGATTTTAATCTTCTGCTTCCCGTCGTTGATATCGATAGTCACCTCTCCGCCGGGAGACAGGAATTCAGATGAAATCATAAGCCAAATCACGAGAAAAATAATGTTTCCCGTGAAGACGACGACGCTGATGATTACGAATACGGCGAGCATGGTGGTTTACAGTCTAATGCCGGAGAAACAGAGAAACCCGATAGACATCAGGCCCGTGATGATGAAGGTCATTCCCAATCCTTTCAGTCCCGAAGGGATATGCGAATAGCGGATCTTTTTCCGAATTGCCGCCATTCCAACGATGGCTAAAAAGAAACCAAAACCCGCCGACAGCCCAAACACAGTGGCTTGCGGCAAAGTGTAGTCGCGTTCCACCATAAACAGGGAACCGCCCAGGATAGAGCAATTCACCGTGATCAACGGCAGGAAGATGCCAAGGGACTGATACAGTGGAGGAAAATACTTGTCCAAAGCCATCTCGACGAATTGCACCACTGAGGCGATGATCGCGATGAACAGAATGAGATTCAAGAACGACAAGTCCAAGGAAGCCAGCCGCTCGTCACCAGTCCAGGCGAGGGCTCCGTCCTTCAACAGATACTCATTGATTCCCCAGTTCAGGGGGCACGTAATCCCGAGGACGTAGATGACCGCCATGCCTAGACCGGTCGCTGTCTCCACTTTCTTAGACAGCGCGAGAAAAGAACACATGCCTAGAAAATAGGCCAAAACGATGTTCTCAATGAATATCGTCTTAACTGCCAAGTTTAGTAGCTCCATCTCACGTGACTCTCCTTAGTCATCTTCGACTTTGTTAATTATGGTGCGTTGTACCCAAATAAGCAGGCCAATGATTATAAATGCGCCCGGAGCCAGTATCACTAACCCGTTCCCCTCGTAGGAAAGCGGCATGATTTGATAGTCGTACCATGT
>JAJFLS010000428.1 GCA_021772595.1 Opitutales bacterium | reverse complement strand
ATCAACGCCTGCGACATCCGGAATGAACGCCGCCTCGATTGGAGACTTGCGATCAGACCGCTGCGAATCCCTGCCGGATATGGCGAGACGCCCACAAAACCCGTCCAGCAAGCGCAAGGTGTAGTCGAGCTGGTTCATTCCCTCGTGGAACGAAAGCTGCACCTTGTCCTCTCCAAGCCTGCGGCTCCTTCCTCCTGACAACGCCAGGCCAAGAATATCGCGTTTCATCACAACAGAAGCGATGCAAACGCTCCAGGACGCAAGTCTCTTTATCATACAGCAAGCCGCGCCAGCGCCTATCAGACAATAGAGGGAACCCTCCATAGCCAATGAGTAGTTTATCGAAATAAAACGCGCTTTCCTCTAAAGTAATCGATAGAGGGACGATACTATAGGGCGTAACCTAACCCGTTATCCGTGCGGCTGACACGATTTTAAAACAGCCCGTCGCGACACGGACGTCGCAACCAAAAACAAGGAAGTTAAAATGTCAGTAGTAATAAATACTAATAGCGCAGCTACGGTTGCGTCAAACAATCTAGCAAAGAGTAACTCTATGCTACAGCGAAGCCTTAACCGGCTTTCTAGCGGTATGAAGATCGTCAAGCCATCCGATGATGCTGGCGGACTTGCCGTTTCGATGAAATTGTCAGCCACGATCAATCGTACCAAGGCAGTCAATACAAACCTAGCAAACGCTCAGTCATTCTTGCAAACGCAGGACGGCGCGTTCCAGACGGCCGCGAAAGTCTTGGACAGAATCTCTGAATTGAAGATTCTCTCTAGCGACGTCACGAAGAACGCCAGCGACAAAGCGAACTACGATACGGAATTCACCGTACTCAAAGATCAGCTAGTATCGATATCCACCGGAACCTTCAACGGCGTCTCGCTATTCACCTCAGGCGCTACTCCTACCGCTCTCGCGGTAGCGACTACGGAAGACGGCGGAACAACCGTGAACATCAATCAGGCGACGCTCGACAACGATGTATCAACCATCACCGCAGCCGCCAACCTTGCAGCGTTCACTATCGGCAACGTCACGACCGGCATAGAAGCCGTCGCCACGCTTCGAGCGCAGAACGGAGCCCAATCCAATCGATTGGCTTTCGCTTCTGATATGCTCATCACAAACAAAGAGAATCTCGAAGCAGCGAACAGCCGAATCATCGACGTCGATGTGGCCGAGGAATCCACCCAGCTGGCCAAGTACAATGTTCTGGTTCAGGCTGGTGCCGCGATGCTCGGGCAAGCCAACGCATCTTCACAAGTCGCGCTCAGACTTTTGGGTTAGTTATTACTACGACATTGGCTCCTCGCTTTACGGCGGGGAGCCTATCCCCAAAAGTCCGCGCCTTTTTGACGCGAAACCTCTCCAAGCTCTCGAAACTATTTTCAAGCTCGCTCGGTTCGGTTTTTTTAAAAGCCCGGTCAATCGGCCCAGTCGAATCCATCCCATGCTAAAACTCTCGAAACCCGTCGCCCGGTTCATTTTCGCCGCCCAATTTCCGCGCGCCGAAAGCATAGCCTAAACTACTCATCATTCGATGGGTATTAGAACTCAAAACGCTAAATGGGAATCGCGCAGGATCGATAATCGCAGAAGTAAAAAGAATTAAACCACCGAGATACGAAAAAGAGAATTCTGCAAAACACGTAAGGCTAAACCTATAGAGGCTCCCCAGAAAAACAACTATATGGCCGACAAGATAGTCCAGACAACCTAATCCATAGCCCTTCAAGAAACTCCGATTCAAATAGATTCGAGATGTACCCGGTTAGTCCCTACAACTTCATTCTAAAAGCAATTCACTTCAGATCATCCATCTACTTTCAAGAACCCGCCATGGCATAACGCCCATATTAATTTAGCCGACTAGCAAAGCAATTCCGGAAACGAAAACGCTCAACGAAATCGGCAGTCGTAAAACGTAGTAACCAAAAAATCAACCCAAGATAATATGAAAAATTTGAACTTTACATAAATCACAAATTTCAGCCTGGCCCGAGCTCATCCGACGGCCATGGCGATACTTTCTTCCACTAACGGAAGGATAGTGCTGCCTGACACTTCTTTTCAGGCGCGCCGCGGCACGGATGCCGCAGCATAAATCAAGGATGATATAATATGTCAGTAACAATAAATACAAACTCGTCGGCTACCGTCGCGTCAAACAACCTAAACAAAGCGAGTTCAATGCTGCAGAACAGCTTGAACCGCTTGTCAAGTGGTTTGAAGATCGTAAACCCTTCTGATGATGCTGGTGGACTCGCCGTATCGATGAAGATGTCTGCGGCCATCAAGCGTACTGGTGCTGTCAACACGAACATCATGAATGCTAAGTCCTTCCTCCAAACGCAGGACGGCGCATTTCAAACCGCAGCTAAGGTGCTTGACCGCATGTCCGAGCTCAAGACCATGTCGAACGACGTGACCAAGAACGCAACAGACATTGCGAACTACGACACAGAGTTCCAAGCCCTACAGGATCAGCTCACTTCGCTCTCTAGCGAAACGTTCAACGGTGTATCGCTCTTCACAGCAGGCGCTGCCGCAACTTCTCTTGCGGTTGCTACGACTGAAGATGGAGCCACCACGGTTAACATCAGCCAGGCAGCATTGGCGAACGATGTCACAGCTATCGTTGGCGCTGCCGATCTGAGCACTGTAACGCTATCCCAGGTCACAACTGGGATTGAGTCCGTTGCTACGAGCCGTGCGACCAACGGTGCTCAGTCGAGCCAGTTGAGCTTCGCATCCGACATGTTGACGGTTAACAAGCAAAACCTCGAAGCTGCAAACAGCCGCATCATCGATGTGGACGTTGCAAGCGAATCGACACAGTTGGCACGCGCCAACGTACTCGTTCAGGCCGGCGCCTCCATGCTCGGCCAAGCGAACGCTTCGAGCCAGATTGCTCTAAGACTGATCGGATAACCTACCATTATCCCGTTTTCAAGTGGCTCTCCCCAGCGGAGAGCCACTTTTTTTTTGATATTGTCGAGGCGATCGCGATGATCGACACCCTCTCCAAACTTCATTCATGCGAAACGCCCTCCTACTTTCTTCCGGCAGCAAAGTCGCCCTCGTTCGGATCGCAGCTCATTCCACTCGCGAGCGCGGCATCGCTCTCCACGCTGTCGATCGTAGCGAAAATGTGCCTACCGCGCATTTCGTGGACGCGTTTCAAGCGATCGAACAAGACGATTGGATCGCTTCTATCCTCCAATATTGCCAGGCCAACAAAATCGGCCTTGTCATCCCCACCAGGCACAGCGACCTCCTGCCTCTCGCTAAAGCCGCTAGCGAGTTCGAAAAGAACGGTATCACGATCGCCTTGTCTTCACTGGAGACAATCGAACTCTGTATCGACAAGTTTAAGACAGCCGATTTCCTGAAGCATCACCAAATCTCCGCTCCAAAAACGTTCCGCGCTTCGGACGCCTCGTCCGAGGAACTCCTCCCTTTCTTTCCACTCGTCGCGAAGCCCTCTAAAGGTTCGGCCGGCAAAGGAGTTCGAATCATCAAAGACGCCACCGAGCTGCGCGACTCCCCGCCCCCGAGGGACTATCTCCTGCAAACCCAAGCGCGTGGACAGGAATACACCATCAACGTCTACGTGTCCAAGGAGGGCGAATGCCTTTGCGCGATTCCACACAAGAGGCTCGTCGTTGACGGAGGCGAATCCGTTCAAGCCATAACGGAACGAAACGCTACCCTTATCGAACTCGCCCGCGCAGTCGTCGACGCACTGCCCGGAGCGTGGGGACCCCTTAATATCCAGGCCTTTCGCGACGCCAGCGCCAACGAAGCCCAAATAATCGAAATCAATCCGCGGCTCGGCGGCGGATTTCCGCTGGCCCACCAAGCAAAGGGTCGCTACATCGAGTGGTTCTTCAAAGAAGTCTACGACAACCAGACTGTCGAGCCTTTCGAGGATTGGACGGACGGACTTCGAATGATGCGCTACCGGGACGCGATCTTCGATCAACCCCTGTGAATTACGACGCGGGCTACAGATTCGTAAAAATAGCGCGCATACCCTCAATACATCTAAACGTCGCCTCCCTTAGACCGATTCCCAAACCGGAGTAGTATACACACACGCGCATTAATGGACTCAAATACTCAGTCAACGGCGACCAGCGGATCGACCAGCCTCATTGAGAGAACTCAAGAGATTCAAGCGCTCGCATCCCTCCTTCCCCTCAATATTTTCAATCAAAGCTCGAATCGGGTGTACAACATCTGGAGCGAGAAAGGCGTCGGCAAAACCACTCTCATAGAGGCGCTTCGAGATAGCGAAGAACTCAACCACAAGAAGATCGTCTGGATCACCCCCAGCTCAAACCCTCCGGTCGACACGCCACAGGAATTTATCGCGGCTTGCGGAAAAGGCATCCGCTACCCGAAAGACCTCAAACGCGAAAAGAAACTCTCCAAAAAGCTGGAAGATTCGCAGAAGGGGAAAATAGACCTTGTCCGATCCGACGACTCGATTCTCATCACCCGCTCATCGATCGCCACTAACAAGAAGCCTTACGTCAATGCTGCAGCGGCCTCTTCGGTTGGTCGTACTTCGTACGTGCGAGAGGATATGGAAGTGTCGGTCGGTCTCGGAGGCAATCGAGCCGGAAATCAGGCCGAGGCCTTTCTCGACGCGCTCCCCCTCCAATCAATGGGGACAGATCTGATTATCCTCCACATTTTGAACGAGGATGGTTTATCCGGAGCTGTCAGAGACTGGTTTCGAGACTACGTGATACCGGCCGCAACAAAAGGAGCTTACCGACGTAATCTGGTGGTGCTCGTCGAAGCGAAGGAACCGTTCGCATTGCACGCTTCCGATTCCTCATGGGGCGATTGGGACGACCGAGTCATCGATTTTCGATTGTACCCAACAAGCAACGACAACGTGTCGAAATACGCGCGCGGTCGAGGATGCTCATTTTCGGAATCCCATTTCGTTTTCATCAAAAGCCTCGGTTATCCCCAAGCGGCTGTGGACGCCGTCGATGCGATCGCCAACGGCAACCGAAACGCGGCAACGACTTCCACTGCAAACTCCATTCTCGCAACGCTTTCATCCAGCGACAAAGCGAGACTCGCCACCTGCTGCCTACCGGTGGAGCTTAATCCCGACGAGCTCGACGCCATATTCGGCCCGGGCAAAGGAGGCCGCGCAATGCAGTGGTTGACCTCATTGCCGGACATTCCTCTGCGCTCCTCTGGAAACGGCGACTCGAAGACGATCTTTGACGACTTCAGACTCACCGCGATCAGCGCTGCCGAAAGCAGCAACGCCTTTCGGGAATCCGAGAAACGCTGGCTGCCCTACGCCCGACTAGTCCGCAACGCCCCCGCCAAAAGCGCCCGGGCGAAGCTCTTCTTGCTCGCAGGACTCAACTGGATTGACGACGAGCTCTGCCAATCCCTCTTCGGCGAAAAATCGAAGAAAGTGCTCGATTTCATCGAAAAGGATGAAGTCTTCTTCGCTAAGCGAAAAAAATACGCCCGCATTTCCGAACGCATTCGGGAAGACCTGCGCGCGACCGCCTCGAACATGGAGCATATCGGAATCAGCTCGATTAGCGAACAGGCCAAATTCTTGTGGGACCGGAACCGCAACAGCCTCAGTCAAAAAATCGACGATCTACAGCAATCCTTGAAGACCGCCGATGAGCGCCTCCAGGCCCTCCAAAGCAGACACTCGCAAGTGAACTCGCTTATAAAGCAGCACCGTGGTAGCGGGATCCCCACGTACGACGCCTCGACGCTCGTCACCGCGAATTCGAACAGCCACGGCAAGCTCATCTTCCTTCTCTCAGCTCTGGCCATTACGTTTTTCGCGGCAGGATTTTGGTTCGAAGCCCCTCTAAATATAGTGGGAACTATCAGCGGAATCGTCTCCTTCATCATCTGCCTTTTCCTCCTTCCTAAATGGAAGCGTCAACGCGTTGCCAGAGCCACAGCCAAGCGAGCAACCGTCAAGAACTCCCCAGAATATCTTCGCAAAGAAAACCTCGATCTAATCCAGCAGATCAACGCATGCGAAACCGCCCACGACGATCTACAGCGAGAGGTTTCTCTAGCCAAAGAAGAGCTCAAGTACTCCTACGTTTAGGAATGCTTCGACGTCGCGGTTCCTGAGGTTTCGGATACGCCTATTGCAACGCGATACGCAGCACCGAAGTTTCCGCGCCGCGGGCGACTAGCATCACGAAATCCTTTTTCGATTCATCCGCTTGGAGACCCTCGATCAAGGCAACTGCTTGGTCGAAATCGTCGATAGCGACGCCATCGATCTCCTTGATCAAATCGCCCGATTTGGCGCCGCCGGTATGGGCGTTGCTGTTCGGCTTTACGAAATTCGTTATCACCCCAGGGGTCTCCCCCAATTCGAGATCCAGCTTCAGGGAAACGCTATCGTAAACCACGAATTCCCGAATCGTGAAACCTAGATCCTCGAAATACTTCCTCGCCGCTTGGCGAATCGGCTTCGGCGACTGACCGAGCGCCACTTCAATCTCAAGCGACTCGCTGCCGCGCAAGATGCCCAGCCTCATTACAGCGCCGATGGAGCGTTTGCTGATCTGCCTCTCGAAATCCGTAACCACAACTTCCCGAG
>JAJFLS010000427.1 GCA_021772595.1 Opitutales bacterium | reverse complement strand
CTCCAAATTGAATTGAAGCTTCAGAGAGCGCCGCATATGAAATACGACCCATCGAGTGAACGTTACCAAAAACTTGAGTACAACCGTTGCGGGAATAGCGGCCTGAAACTGCCGCCGGTTTCGCTTGGACTTTGGCATAATTTCGGAAGCGTCGATAGTTTCGAAAATGCGCGGGAGCTGATCCGGTTTTCCTTCGACGAAGGGATCACTCATTTCGATTTGGCCAATAACTACGGGCCGGTTCCCGGTTCAGCGGAAACGAACTTCGGCAAGATTCTGAAGGAGGATTTCGCGGGCTATCGCGACGAGATGATTATTACGACTAAGGCTGGCTATGACATGTGGGACGGTCCTTACGGGGAATGGGGGTCGAAGAAGTACGCGGTGGCTAGTTTGGATCAAAGCTTGAAGCGGATGGGGCTGGAGTATGTGGATATTTTCTATTCGCATCGGCCGGATCCGGACACGCCGATCGAGGAGACGATGGACGCCTTGGAGTACGCCGTTCGTTCGGGGAAGGCGCTCTATGTCGGGATTTCCAACTACACGGCGGCGCAGACGCGGGCGGCCCATGAGGAATTGGCGAAACGCGGTATCCGTTGTTTGGTTCATCAGCCGCGCTACAACATGCTCGATCGATGGGTTGAGGATGAGCTTCTGGATACGCTCGATGAACTCGGGATGGGCAGCGTCGCGTTCAGCCCGCTGGAGCAAGGGATTCTGACCGACCGGTATTTTAAGGATGTGCCGCCCGATTCGCGGGCGGGTTCCGCGAACAGTCCGTTTCTCGATGCGCAAGAAGTTGAGGCGAAACGTGAGCTCGCGCTTGCTCTGAACGATGTGGCGAAGGAGCGGGGGCAGACTCTAGCTCAAATGGCGCTGGCATGGGTGCTGCGGCGGAAGACGGTGACTTCTGTTATTATAGGCGCGAGCTCGATTCAGCAGATCGCCGATAATTTGGGAGCAGTGAAGAACACGGTTTTTTCCGATGAGGAGTTGAGGAAGATCGACGGGATTCTCGATTCGTCGAGCGTGAGTGTGTGAACGGGTTTGGGTAAAGGTAGGGACCGGACTGCCAGGCCGTCCGCGTCCGTTGAGAGGTATTGGCACGGCCTGGCAGTCCGTCCCTACCTTGGCGCTATTGTAGGGTTGATGTTCTTTCAGAGAGAGGTATTATTGAAGTTCTATCCCCAATCTATCTACACCGATGCATATGTGCTCCATCATTCGAACGTTTTGGTTTTTTGCGCCTCTCTGTTTTGCTTCTCTAGCGCTATTCGCCGGTGATCGGCCAAATATCCTGATCATCCTCGCCGACGATTTGGGTTATTCGGATCTCGGTTTTCAAGGAGGGGAGATCGAGACCCCGAACATTGACCGTCTTGCCAATGGCGGTTTGACCTTCACCCAATTTTACAATTGCGCGCGTTGCGGGCCGACTCGAGCGAGCATTATGACGGGACTGTACAGTCACCAGGTCGGCGTATACGAGCTGGAGCCTGTTGAGCCGGGAAACAATATATTTCTTTCCGAGCTGCTGGGAGATAATGGATACGCGACCTACATGTCGGGGAAATGGCATTTGGGAAATACACCCGAACGACTGCCGCCGGCCCGCGGATTCGATCACTCTTATGCGTATCAAGGCTGCTGTGGCGATTATTGGGAGCCTCCGTTGTACGTTTTGGAATCTCCGGAAGTTGAACCCATAGCCTACGCTGATGGCGCGTTCCACGCGACCGATGCCACCACGGATTATGCGGTCAAATTTCTGCAGCACCATGCCAAACGGGAAGGCGACAGCCCTTTCTTTCTCTACCTGGCTTATCAAGCCCCGCACGCCCCCATTCAAGCTCCCAAGCATTTGATAGACAAATACGTCTCTCGGTATGAACAAGGTTGGGACAAAATTCGCGAGGCCCGTTGGAAAGCGATGAAGGATCGAGGATTGTATTCGAATTATGAATCTGTCCCGCCATTTTCAGACTCGCCGGCTTGGCACGACGAACACGCAAAGCCCACGAAAATTCGAAAATGGAAATCCTTGAGCAAAGTGGAAAAGGCGGATCAGGCCCGCCGCATGGCCACGTTTGCGGCGATGGTCGATCAGATGGATCAGGGTATCGGCAAGGCGCTTGCTCAGCTGGAGGCGATGGGGGAATTGGACAACACGCTGATTTTCTTTCTTTCAGATAATGGAGCGAATTACGAAGGGGGACCGAATGGACAAGATGGCCCGCTTAAAGGGAAAGCGCTCGCCAATATGGGTCAGCCGGGGACCAAGCATCAAGAGGGCTCGCATTGGGCCGCGGTGGGAAATACGCCTTTCAGGCTGTACAAGCATTTCAATCACGAAGGCGGTATCCATACGCCGTTGATCGCTCATTGGCCAAAGGGTATAGGCCGAGCAGGGGAAGAGGAATCGCAGCGAGGGCATGTGATTGATTTCATGGCGACGATTGTGGACATCGCTAATGTCGAGTATCCGGAAACTTATGGATCGAACACAATCTTACCGATTGAAGGAACGAGTTTGATTCCTGCTTTTAGAGGTGAAGAGATTGCGGATCGCTCCCTCTACTTCGAGCATGAGGCGAACCGGGCGCTGTTCAAAGGAAAGTACAAACTCGTATCCAAGAACTTCACATCGACGGATGGGCAAACGCATCATGATTGGGAACTGTACGATATTGAGAAGGACCCTCTGGAGCAGAACGACATTGCCTCGTCGAACTACCCGCTGGTAATCGAACTCGCCCGCGAATGGCATCAGTGGGCGACGCGAACGGACGCAGTCGTCGGCTATGAAAAATGGATGCTTAAGCTGCAGCACTACTGGCAGACTGGCTCGCGTACGTATTTGAATGATGCTTTTTAGAATCAAGGTAGGGATCGACTGCCAGGCGGTCCACAGTGGAAGGGGAGAACTCAACCGACGCGGACCGCCTGGCAATCGGTCCCTACCTTGGACGATTTGCCCAGAATTATGATACGAGAAATTTTTTCAAAGCGGAGCGCACTGAGCTTGCTGGTCGGGCTTCCGCTATTGTTTGCTAGCTGCACGCCTGGCGGGGACACCGATGGCGACTTAGGAACGGCGGCGACTTATCCGAGTAAGAGCGGGACTGTGATCTGTCCTTGGGCTCCGGGTGGGGGCACGGATCGACTGGCTCGGTTTATGGCGGATCAATTGCAGAAGGAGTTGGGCCAGCCGTTTGTGGTGGTGAATCGGACTGGTGGCAGCGGGGCGGTCGGGCATTCGGCGGGCGCGTTGGCGAAGCCGGACGGGCATACACTTACGATGGCGACCTTTGAGCTTAGCACGATGCATTGGATGGGAATCTCGGAGTTAACTTGGGAAGATTATACGCCGGTTGCCGAGTTAAATGCGGATGCTGCGGCTATAATGGTGAGAGCGGATTCGCCCTGGAAATCGCTGAGAGAGTTGCTCGCATACATTAAGGCGAATCCGGAGAAATTGACGATGTCGGGAACGGCGACGGGCGGCGCATGGGATTTGGCGCGGGCCGGTTTTCAATTGGAGGCTGGGCTGGCCGTTGACGCGGTGAGATGGATCCCGAGTCAGGGAGCGGCGCCGTCGATCGTCGAATTGCTGGGAGGACATGTGGATGCGGTTTGCTGTAGCGTTCCGGAGGCGATTACCCAGATCGAGGCGGGCCAGTTGAGGGCGTTGGTCGTCATGGCTCCGGAGCGTTTGAGCGATCATCCGGATTTGCCGACGGCGATTGACGAAGGCGTGAACTGGTCGGCAGTGGGCTGGCGGGGAATGGTTGCTCCGAA
The DNA here is from genome assembly GCA_021772595.1 of Opitutales bacterium. Classification (GTDB taxonomy): domain Bacteria; phylum Verrucomicrobiota; class Verrucomicrobiia; order Opitutales; family Opitutaceae; genus Pelagisphaera. The sequence goes on along the minus strand of JAJFLS010000427.1, from coordinate 239 downwards.
AGGCACGCCGCCGGATATCGTCGAGAAGCTTAGCGATGTCTGTTCGAAGATCGTCGCTTCGGATGATTTTCGGGAGTTTATGAGGAAGAACGGGTTCGCGACTCAGTACAAGTCCGCCGATGCATTCGCCACCTTTCTGGGCGAGCAAGACGCTCAGTGGAAGACTGTGATCGAAGCGACGGGCTACGCTAAGAAATGAGCGAAACGGACCAGAACGCGGGTCGGACATCGTCGCTCGG
>JAJFLS010000426.1 GCA_021772595.1 Opitutales bacterium | reverse complement strand
ACGAGTATCGCGCTCTATGTGTTTACGGGCTGGGACCCCATTCACGTGATTCTCGGATTAGGTTTTTTCACGCTGTTCTATACAATGATTGGCGGAATCACTGCGGTGGCCTGGACCAACGTAGCTCAAGGGGTCATCCTGTCGAGCGGCGCGGTGGTGATCTTGAGTCGAGTGCTGTTCGCTTCTGAAATCGATGATCCGATCGGTATCATTCAAACCTCCTGGGAAGCAGGCAAGTATTCGTTCGGCTCATGGGAATTCTCTTGGGACATGCTCTTCGACAAGAAGACTACGACCATTTGGATTTTCTTCCTGGCTTATTTTATTCAATGGAGCCGTCGGTATATTACCGATCAGCACATCGTGCAAAACTATTTAATCGCGAAGACCGACCGCGCGGCGAGCCGAGGGGCTTTTATGGGGGCGCTATCTTGTCTTCCGATTTTCTTCATATTCATGTTCATTGGGGGAAGCTTTTATGGATTCTTCGAGTTGATGCCTGGCGACTCGGGACCCCTTCGGCCGGATGAAGTGATGCCGTACTTTCTCTCAAACTATATACCTGCAGGAGTTCTCGGTTTGATTCTAGCGGCGATTCTCGCGGCGGCGATGTCGTCGGTAAGCGCGGATCTGAATAGTATCGCGACTGTTTTGACGACCGACTATTTCGGCAATATCTATCCCAAGGCCTCTGAGAAGGTGCGACTTCTGTTCGGGCGGTTCATGGTGATGTTTGGGGGCTTGTCGGCTTCGTTGATCGCGATCTTGCTGATTCCTGAAGAAGGATCGGAGCCGCTTATGCAGCGGGCGATTACGATTGCGACGATTATTTCAGGCGGCACGCTTGGGCTCTTTTGTTTAGGGTTTCTCACGCGCCGAGCGACGAGGGCGGGGGTCTACTTTGGGATTGCGATGTGCTTGGTGTTCACCTCTTGGGCTCTGCTATCTATTGCTGGAAGCGATGGGGAGCGCCTTGTGGATTTTGGATTTAATTGGGAAATGAACCCGATGCTAATTGGGGTGTTTGGGCATGTCATATTGTTTGGTAGCGGCTATCTTTATAGTCGCTTGTTTGGCGGTTACGTTCCGGAGAACATCGAAGAGCTGACGATCCACAAACTTCGCGAGATTAAGAAAAGGGAGCCGGAAGCCTGATGAGTGAATCGGGAGCTGATCGACCGAACGTGCTCCTTGTCATCGTGGATGACATGGGCTCGTACCAGATGGGTTGTTATGGGAATCAATATTTCGAAACGCCGAATCTGGATGCCTTCGCCAAGGAAGGAGTTCTCTGTAGTCGAAGCTACGCGACGAGTCCGGTGTGTTCGCCGGCGCGGGCGAGCATCTACACGGGGCAGCATCCGGCTCGTCTGCATTTGACGAACTTCATTCCGGGTTCAGCTCCAGATAATCCGCGTTTGGTGACGCCGGATTGGCAGCAAGGACTTCCGGTCTCCGAGCCAACGCTAGGCGATGTCTTTAAGGGCGCCGATTACGATACAGTCCACATTGGGAAATGGCACCTCGCGGAAAACTACGAGTATGAGCCGCATCGTCCGATGGATCCCGAGTCCCATGGTTTCGACGAAGTTTTCGTGACTAGGAAACCAAAATCGACCGCGGATCCGGAGGCGGATGCTCACAATGTAGAGAAGCTCACGAAGCAGACGATCGAGTTTTTGCGTAAGCCTCATGAAGCCCCATTTCTGTGCGTGCTGGCCCACAATGCGATTCACCGGCCCGAGATGGCGCCGGCTAAGCTGGTGGAACGATTTGAATCGAAAACCGCAAGGCCGGAAGACTGGAGGGAACCTGTGCTTGCCGCGATGACTTGGCAGGTTGACGAATCGTTTGGTAGGATCATGGAGGCGCTCGAGGGCGAGGGATTGAAGGACAATACGATTGTCGTCTTCACTGCGGACCACGGCGCGATGAGCGTTAGCGAGGAGCCCAAACCGTGGAGGGGCTCGAAGGCGAATTTGTATGAGGCGGGCTTGCGTGTGCCGTTCTTGATTCGTTTCCCAAGCGAAATCGAGGGTGGCTACGAGCTAGATGGCGCGGTTTCGCTGGCTGACTTGTATCCCACCTTACTGGATTTATGTGGGATGTCAGAGTCGGATAGGCCATCGGATGGCGTCAGCATAGCGCCTTGGTTGAAGGGGGATCGAAGCGGTTCGCCTCATGATGCGCTGTATTGGCATTTTCCGCACTACCATCATCTCGGTCCTGCTCCCTGCGGAGCGATGATTCGCGGACGGTACAAATTGGTAGAGTGGTATGAATCGAGTATTGGCGGCTCGGATAGCGGTTCTGCTTATGAATTGTACGATCTGGGGGAGGATCCTTACGAGCGTGCCGATGTTTCGGATACGTTACCAGATATCCGCGATGAAATGGCGCGTGGGTTCCAGCATTGGAAACAAACGGTGGGAGCGCAGGAAATGAAGGTGAATCCTGACTTCGATTCTGAAAAAGGAGGTCAAAGATCAGAGCCTCCTCCGGCAGACAAGGAGGATAGGATTTCGACATGAATCAAATTATTCTACAACAACCGAAACGGCTGTTTTTCGGCGCGGGTTGCGTCGACAAGACGCTAGATGAGTGGCAGTCGAAAGGGCTTCGACGTCTCCTGGTGGTAAGCAGTTCAGGCTTGGAGGGATTGGTCGACCAGGTCGTTTCTCCGTGGAAGGCCGCGGGATTGGATGTTGAGATCTGTTGCCAGGTCAACCGAGAGCCGGACCTCGCTCTGTTCGCGAGCGTGATGGATGCGGCACGGGCGTTTGCTCCCGATGGAATCATCGGGTTGGGCGGCGGCAGCCCGATCGACGTTGCGAAACTCTTGGCGGCCTTGTGGAATGGAGAGCAGACGCCGCACGATGTCTTCGGCATCGGGCTATTGAAAGGCCGAAGTACTTATCTGGCCTGTATTCCGACAACGGCGGGAACGGGCGCGGATGTATCTCCGAACTCGATACTGCTCGATGAGTCGGATCAGCTAAAGAAAGGTGTGGTGAGTCCTCACTTGGTTCCGGACGCGTCGTTTGTCGACCCCGAGCTTACCTTTGGGCTTCCACCCTCGATTACCGCAGCAACCGGATACGACGCGCTGGTCCACTGCATGGAGGCGTACGCGAATTTGCACGCGCATCCGATCGTGGATGTGATCGCTCTGGAAGGGATTCGTCGTATTGGCGGGTATTTGGAGGACGCGGTTAGGGACGGTTCGAATATCGAAGCGCGGGAAAATGTCATGCTAGGCGCTTTGCACGGAGGTCTATGTCTGGGACCTGTGAATACGGCGGCGGTTCATGCGCTGGCTTATCCACTAGGAGGCGCGTATCATGTTCCGCATGGAGTTTCGAATTCGGTTTTAACGCCTCACGTTTTTCGGTTCAACGTATCCGCCGCGGTGGATCGCTACGCGGGCATCGCGCGGGCATTGGGCGTGGGCGAGGGAGCGTCCGACGAAGAAGCTGCGGAACTGGGAGTCGAACGGCTGACGGATTTGTCAATCAATTGCGGTATCCCTCAGCGAATGCGCGATTTGAATGTGCCTGAATCGGCGATCGACGTTATGGCAACGGAATCGATGAAGGTTACCCGTCTATTAAACAACAACCCGCGTCCATTGACGGTGGAGGATGCGAGGGAAATTTACCGATCGGCATGGTAGACCAATGACTACACTAGAAAAACAAACAGTAGGGCCTGAAAAGTTGGTCCGCAATATTGCCACCGTTCCGATGCTCACGCCATTTACTCGAGAGGGCAAACTGGACGAGCGTTCGGTTGGCAGATTGATCAAACACATTCTCGACGGGGGGTGCCAAGGGATCTTAGCCTCGGGAACGACAGGGGAAGCGGCTTCGATGAGCGTTCGAATGCGTATTCAACTTGCAAGGATTTCCGCGCAGGCGATGGACTCGCGAGGTACGCTTTTTTTTGGGATTGGCTCGGATTCGCTCGATCATTCTGTCGAATTGGGCAAGGAAGCGATTGAGGCGGGCGTTGATGTATTGGTCGCACACTTACCGACGTATTACTCCATTACGGAGCGAGATATGGAGAAGTGGTTCATTGAATTAGTGGATCGCGTTGATGCTCCCTTGTTTCTCTACAATATTCCTCAGACTACCGGTCTCTCTATACCTTGCGCGACTATCAAACGACTAAGTCGGCATCCGAGAATCATTGGGATGAAGGACTCTGAACCCAATGAGGGGCGGCAGCGAGTGCTTAGTGGGTTGTTTGAGGGTAAAGCTGAGTTCGCCTATCATTGTGGGACAATGAAGTTCGCCGGTGTCGCGATGCGAAGCGGGGCATCGGGATACACGCCGTCCATTGGTAACCTTTTGCCGTCACTCGTTCGCTCCTCGATGGATGCCTGCTTGTCCGATGATCAGATTATCTTTGAACGCGAATTGGGGAGGATCGAGTCCCTGTCGAGCGCTTTGATGAATGAACGGACGTTGGGCGCGAATATTAGCGCGCTAAAGGCGGCCGCATCGACTTTGAGCCTATGTGATCCTCATATGTTGCCGCCGCTTTTGGAAGCGAAGGAATCTAAAATGGACGCTATTCGAACAGCAATGAAATCGGCGGAGGCGACATCATGACGGGAGAGCGGCCAGTCCTTGCGGTGACGATGGGAGATCCTGCGGGAACAGGTCCCGAGTTGCTGGCAAAAGCTCTCGTCGGCCCCGAGTCGCGCGAATATTCGCGTCCAATCGTAGTGGGCAGCGCCGCGGTGATGGAGATGGCGATACGCATTGTGGGTTCGGATGCAAATGTTCGCTCGATCGCGTCAACGGGGGAAATGGCGGACGACCCTTCTGTTATCGATGTCCTGGATCTCGACAATGTGGATACAAATGACTTGAAGCGTGGACAAGTCTGCCCGAGCAACGGCGAAGCGGCTTATAGATACATCGAGCGAGCGGTCGAGATTACGATGAAGGGTGACGCCCACGCGGTCGTGACTTCCGCAATTAATAAGAAAGCGCTGAATGAGGCGGGTTATCATTTCGACGGACACACGGAGATTCTAGCTCACTTGACGCATGCTCCTCGAGTAACGATGATGCTCGTCGCGGATACCTTGCGGATTTGCCATGTCAGTACGCACGTATCGTTGCGAGAAGCCATTGACCGCGTCCGTCCCGAGCGGATTTTGGATGTGGTGCGCCTCGCCAATGGAGGTGTGAAGGAGATGGGGGTTGAAAACCCACGCATCGCCATTGCGGGACTGAATCCCCATGCGGGGGAAGGTGGCTTATTCGGTAGCGAGGAGGAGCAGTATATCATCCCTGCGGTTGCCCAGGCAAATGAGGAGGGCTATCGCGTATCCGGACCCTTCGCCGGGGATACCGTATTTTTTCGTGTGCTAAAAGAGCAGTTCGATTGTGGGATAGCCATGTATCACGATCAAGGGCACGTCGCGGCGAAGATGCTAGGAATCTGGCTAGGCGTTAACGTAACCTTGGGATTGCCGATCATTCGAACGTCCGTGGAGCATGGAACGGATTTCGACAATGCGGGAACCGGTCGAGGCGATCCGCGCAGCTTGCAGCAAGCGCTTCGATTGGGTGCGACTATGGCCTCGAACCGTTTGAGGAAAACAGGTTCGGCCATTGTTGAAGTGTGTCCATCGTAATTCGAGATATTCCGAGTCCAATGAGATTAATACGCTAATGAAGCTCCGATTCTCAGTTATGGCGTTGATTTTCGGATTGTCCGTTCGGAATGCGCAAGCGGAGACCACGGCATTGTGGCTTTTCGACGAGCAAGAGGGGCTGTATCCAAGTTGTGGGCTTTCGGAGGCGACATCTAGCGAATTGCATTTGGCGCTTGGGAGAGGCGGGAAACTAGTGCCTGGACGTTTTGGTAGAGCCTTGCGAGCGAGCGAACCCGAGCCCCTGAGTCCGATCGCGCGAGGGACGAGCGAGGAAGGCCGGATTCGTTTTGGGCTGGATGCCCCTCCGGTGAAACCCGGCCGTACGGTGGAGCCGTTGACCTGGGCGAACAATCGGTTTGCGGCTTTGTTCACGAGTGGCGACGGTCATTTGCGTCGCCGTCCATTTACCAACGCCACGGATTCGCCGGTCAACCTGGGCGCTTCCGATTGGACGGTCGAATTTTGGTTTAAGCCCGATTCAGATGCGCGAGGACAGGGTGTAGTGTTCGAAGTTGGCAGTGGACCCCGGGGCGAAAACGATCGCGTTACGCGGCTGTCCTTCGTGGCGGACGATAACGCGTTTTTACTGGAAAACGAGCCGTCGAAGTCGTCGGTAGCGCTTTCTGTTGGAAAAAGAAAGCTGCGAGAAAAGTGGACGCATTGCGCATTCGTCTATTCCGGAGCGGAAGAGCGTTTAACGCTATTCGTAGATGGTCATGCTTCAGATTCGGGCAAGCTATCAATGATCGCCTTACCTCGCGGCGAAGAAGCCTATTTTTCGGTTGCTCGTGATGGGGTTTGGGAACGGCCCTTGTCGGGAGCGATTGACGAACTCCGTTTTTCGGATACAAACGTGTATCGCAAATCGTTCGATCCTCCAGAGAGCTTCTCGAGTTTCTACGCGAAAGGTCGGAAGGTGCCGGGTCTGAAAGCGGGGCTGCCATTGTTGTTTTCAGAGGGCAAGTCGAAATCCGAAATTATCGAGTTGGGAAGTCGTCGGCACTTGTTTTTGGACGGGGCTTTGATCGAGCGGAAAACGAATTTGAGCCTGGTTTCTCATCCGGCCCGAATGGAGGAAATCGTGTTGGATCATGGGATCGGTTGGGCGACCGTGGTCGAGGACGAAGAGGGGCTAATCAGAATTTACGGGGAAGGGAGCGAAGGTGTCGCGGTATGGACTTCGCGCGATGGAATATACTTCGAGGCTCCTGACCTTGGACGTGGTAAGGGCAACGAAGTGATCCCCGGGCCCGCTCGTCGCGGTTCGGTTTTTATCGATCCGAATGGTCCGGCCGAGGAACGTTGGAAAGCTCTGATAGGGCTGCACGAGCGAGGCGGGTGGTATCTTTATACTTCGCCGGATGGATGGAACTTCAAACGCGAAGAGACAGCGGCCCTGCCATTTTGGCCAGGGTCCGCGTCGACGATATTCTACGATGATCAGCGTCAGGTTTACGTGGGGCATCACCGATCGGACTATGGCATTACCCCGGCAGGCAATACGGAGCGGTTTTTCGTGCGGACGGAAATGAAGGATCTGCATGGGTCTTGGCCATACGAACCGATGACGCGCGAGAAATCGCTCGCGATGATGGATCATCATCCGGTTCAAGTGAACAAGCTTGATCCCTGGTGGCTTGACAACGGCCCTCTCGCGCCTCCGGGATTTGGGATTGAATTCCCGATTGCGATGGGCGCTGATCCTGAGTTCGATCCTCTGGCGACGGATCTGTACAATACGCGTGCTATCAAGTATCCATGGGCCGATGACGCATATGTAGCGTTTCCTCTCTTGTTTTTTCATTTTCACGGAGATGGTCCTAAGGCGCGGCAGACCTTGTTTGAAGAACGGCGGGGTTTAGGCTCAGGCCTGGTAGAAACACAGCTTGCGGTGAGTCGGGATGGCTTGAATTGGAACCGGCACCCGAGACCGACTTATATTCCGATTGGAGATCACGAAGGCTATCCTGTTCGGCGGCCCTATATTGTGTACGGCATGGTTCGCCGGGGAGCTAGGATATTTCAATACAGCTACACGCGTTCCTCGTATCACGATTCATGGGATAAGAACGCGCGACCCGCGGTAGTACACCGGTTAACGCAACGATTGGATGGGTTTGTTTCGTTACAGGCTCCCTACACGGGAGGCGAATTCCAGTCGCGTTTACTCCGATTCGATGGAGACAGTCTCGAGCTGAATATAGATACTGGGGCGACCGGATTTGCGCAGGTTGGAATCGTCGATGAATCCGGCTTGAGTATCCCGGGTTACGGTATCGATGAATGCGTTTATATAAATACAAATGCAGTAGATCACGTGGTGGAGTGGCTGGGTTCTGGAACGGACGTTTCGTCTCTCGCGGGACGGCCCGTTCGTCTGGTTGTTCGCATGCGTGGATCGGATCTCTATGCGCTGCAGTTCAAGAAGATTTAATGTGAAAAATTGAAAGATAGAACGATGAAAAAAAACGTTTTCAAAATATTCTCGATAGCTGTTGGAGTGTGCGTATCAGGACCTTCATTCGCTGCGGATACGGTGGCGCTTTGGCTTTTTGATGAGCCTGAGTGGCTGTATCCAAGTCATACGTTAGATTCGAGTGGGGGGTTGGATTCTCCCATGGTGCTCGGATTGGGAGGGACATTGACTGAGGGCAAATGGGACCGCGCTTTGTCGACCGTGCCTCATGCCAAGGTGGATATACCGGATCATGGGGAGGCGACTGCTTCGCTCGATCGTTTGACCATACCTGCCGGACGGACGCAAGAGCCATTAACTTGGCATACGGCGAATTTCGCGGCGTTGATGACTGGGGGCGAAAACCACTTGAGAAAGGAGGTTAGCTTTGTCAACCCGACCGATACGGATCTGAACTTAGGTGATTTCGATTGGACGGTCGAGTTTTGGCTGAAGCTCGGTTCTAGCAAAAAGGGCGAGGGCGTAATCTTTGAAATCGGTAGCGGACCTCGAGCCGAAAACGAAATGGTAACTCGGCTGACGCTCGATGCAAAGAGCGGATATTTTTCTTTTTCGAATGCCGCTACCGGTAAGCGAGTTGAATTGCGGAGCGCTGCGAAGCGATTGAAGGTTGGCGTATGGAGCCACTGTGCGTTCACGTATCTGTCAGACGACGACGCTTTGACTTTGTATGTTGATGGAGACTCTAGCGAGTCCGCTTCGATAGAATTCGATCGATTGCCGGAGGGGAAGGAGTCCTACGTGAGTATTGGGCGCGACGGGTATTGGAATCGTCCTTTGGAGGGCGCGATCGACGAGCTTCGGATCTCGCGTGGTCTCGTATATGCCGGCAGCTTCGAGGCACCGAATAGTTTTGCGCCCGCAGTGCCTAAGATTGAGCTGAGCAAAGGAGTTCCACTACGATTTGGACACGATGCTCCGAAGAAGGGCGTGCTGCAGCTAGGCAGCTCTAAGCATGTTTTCTGGGACGATGCTCTGCTCGAATCGAGCGAAGGAATTTCATTCAACACGCGTCAGCCGAAATACATCGAGCGCGTCGTGGAGGGATTGCTCGGTCAGGTTCGCAAACACTTGACCGTGATTGAAGATGAGCAGGGCATGATCCGGATCTACCATGGCGTAGCGGATGATTATCTTGGTATCCGAATTTCGCATGATGGCGTCAATTTCGAGGTCCCGGATACTGGATACCATTGGAAGGGCGACAAGAATGTCGTGATTCCCGAACCCGCTCCTCTCGGACGTCCGATAATCGATCCTAACGGTCCGCCGGAGCACCGATGGAAGTACGTGAGCGGACTCGAAGGACGTGGGGTCTATTTGTATACTTCGCCAGATGGATGGAAATGGATGCGTCACCGTACAGCGGTGCTTCCGTTCCGTTCTGGCTCGCAGTCGAGTTTGTATTACGATGAGCAGCGACAGCTCTATGTTGGGTTTCAGCGTACCGGGCATCCGATGACAGCAGGGGGAGGGACGAGCCGAGAGTTTGTGATCTCGGAAACGGCTGATGTTTACTCGCCATGGCCCGTTGATCCATTGACCCAAGCGGAGGCGATGAAGATCGCGGAGACGCGTCCCTTGCGTTATCCTATTCCTTGGTGGATGGACAACGGCCCTCTCACTCCGGGCGATTTCAGCGTTGAAATGCCGACTGTATTCGCTCCGGACAATGAGGTGGATCCAGGGGGAAGCGGGATCTACGTGCCGAAAGCGATGAAGTATCCATGGGCTGAGGACGCCTATATTTCCTTCCCGGCCATGTACTATGATTACGAGGAACCGCAACAGCCGTTGACGCGCCGCATTCTCTATCACCCCTCCTATAAAAAAGGATCGGGCACGATGGAGTCGCATGTCGCGGTGAGCCGGGATGGCGTTTCATGGAAGCGGTTCATGCGACCGGCTTACATACCAATGGACACGTACCAGGACCGGGAGATTCACCAAATCTACATGTCCGAAGGGATGATACGTCGAGGGGATGAAATCTGGCAGTACTTCTATGGTCAGGAGGAATACCATTCGCCTGCAGTGCGAAACAAAGCCGGTAACGGCATTTATCGCGCGGTCCAGCGTTTGGATGGATTTGTTTCGGCGGACACGCCTTACGATCAGGAAATCACTGTAATGACGCGACCCTTCACCTTTGACGGAAAACGTCTTGAGCTGAACATCGACACGGGAGCTTTAGGATATGCTTTGGTCGGCATCCTGGACGAGAAGGGCAAGCCCATCCCAGGATTCGAGTCAGACAATTGCGTTTGGATAAACGGGAACTATATCGCGCATGAAGTCGAGTGGTTGAATTCCAAAGCGGATCTGAGCGAAGTGACTGCTTTGAACGCGGACAAAATGAGGCACTCGACCTTGGATATTAGTAACGCTACGGTTTCGGACCTCAGTAAGTTGGCCGGCAAGACGATTCGCCTGCAATTCAGGATGCGCGGAACAAGTCTCTTTGCGATGCAGTTTGTAGAATAATGGATACGGTTTCGAAAAGTTGGTTTTTGGCGGACGACTTCAGCGGCGCCTTGGAGGTCGGAGCTGTTTGGTGCAAGTCGGGTCATGCGGTTGAAGTGGGCTTCGACTCGGAACTAGCTTGTGGCCAAGATGTCTTTGGCGGCATCAGTAGCGAGACCCGCGACGCTACGCCTGCAGAAGCGAAGGACCGTCTTTCCCGAACGCTTGAGGAAGCGGGCGAGCGAGTATTGGCATTCAAAAAAATCGATTCGACATTGCGCGGGCCTGTCGGAGCGGAATTGGCAACGGTCTCGAAGCGCTGGCCAGAGAGGCCGATTTTGCTAGCTCCGACGAATCCCGAGGCGGACAGAACGGTGTGCAGCGGGATGCTTTATGTGGGTGGAAGGCGAGTGAGCCAAACCGAGTTTGCTGCAGACCCAACGTCACCAGTAGTTGAGGACCGAATCAGTCGGCTGATTGCAGCGACCGATGGTCCTGAGTCGAGTGAAATCGGTCTGAACCCGACGGATGCAAGCGTATCGGAAATGTCTGACAAATTGGCGGCTGCTTGGGTTTCGAATAGGATCGCGATTGTCGATGCCGTGACCCATGCGGACCTCGACAAATGGGTTGCGGCTGCGAAACTAACGGACCCATCGTTTCTTCCCTGCGGCTCAGGGGGACTGGCTAGAGCGATCGACGCGGCGGGATTGTTGCCTTCGAGTGAAGGCGCTCGAAGGGCGTCGATATCGAGGAAGGGACGCGTTTTGTTCGTCGTGGGCAGCGTTCATCCGACCAGTCGAGCCCAGATGGATTACGCTCAAAATCGCTTGGGAATTACTGTGGAATCGCTTTCGGAGAAATTCGTGGAGGCGGGTACCGATGCGCGAATGCCGATGGTTGAGCGGATCGCTTGGCGGCTTGATGAGCAAGGCGCCGTGGGTTTGGTAAGCGAGGCGCCTCTTGCCGGTAGCGTGATTGATGTTGCGTTGGCAAAACGTACCGCGGATTGCCTAGGCGAGCTTTCGGGCGAGTTGTTGGGTAGAGGTGTTGTGGATGCGCTGTTCGTTACGGGTGGCGAAACGGCTCGCGCGGTGATGGATGCCGTTGCTTGTCGGCGTCTTTCACTGGAGGGCGAGCTATTGCCGGGGGTTGCGATCGCGACGATGCCAGATACGAGCGACTCGAAGGCGACTTTGCTCGTAAAACCAGGCGGATTCGGCGCCGTGAAATTATTTGAGCAGGTGGTTGCTGAGTTCGGCCGTCCGCAGAAAGTTAAGCATTAATATCATTTCAATTTTCTCTTTTTTATATTATATAAAATCATGAATTATCGACTGCTGCGCATTGCAGGGCTGTTTCTTATAATTTGGGCAGGCCCTGTTAGCCTAGGCCTTGCTTCGGAGGGAGTCTTTTGCCGTTTCCAATTCGCTGATGAAGCGTTTTACGGGCGGGTCGACGGACAGAGTATTCACGCTCTCTCTGGCGCTCCTTGGCTGGGTGGAAAGGAAACGGGAACGACCATTGCACTAGATGCGGTCAAACTACTTCCGCCAAGCGAGCCGAGAAACGTGATAGGAATCGCTGGCGCTTACGCGTCGCCGGATTCGAATCCTCCGAAAACGACGCGCTGGTTCGCGAAATCCACCTCGGGCGCCGCAACCGATGGCGACGAGGTTCCGATTCCAGATTCGCTCGATGCGTTGAAGGTGGAAGTGGAATTGGTGATTGTCATAGGGGAGGAAATCAAGGATGCGTCGCCAAGAGAGGCGAAGAACGCGATTTACGGATACGCGACGGGCACGGAAATATTCGGGTTCGTGGAGAGTTATCACCGCGTTGCAGGAGAACCGGAAGGACGAGAAGAGTCTCTGTTGGCTCCGGCATTGAAGCTGGGCGACAATTTCGCTCCCTACGGTCCGTTCATTTACGCGGGAGCCGATTGGCGCGACCGCGATCGTAGCTTGTCGATCGTTACGCCTTCCGGCGAATCGCGCATCGAATACAGGCATAATACCAGCGAGTTACTTTACCCGCCGGAGAAAATGATTTCGGATCTGTCGCGGGTATTTACTTTGGAGCCTGGAGACGTGGTTTTTAGCGGTACTACCAAGGCGTACATCGCTGAGGCAGGCGAGACAGTTGTCACGGAAGTTGAAGGCTTCGGTGTTCTTAAAAACAAAATAACTCGGTAATTGAAAAACCTATAGGATATGAATCGACGCAATTTTTTTACGCAAAGTATAGCCGCGGCGGGAGCGGCAAGCCTGGGCTTATCGGGTCGAGCTCAATCGGGTCCTTTGGAGCGGACCTTCGAAGATGCGAAGCCGCTCAACTTGAAGATCACCGATTTGAAGACCTTCCTAGTGGATGCGGGTAATGACGAGAACTACGTATTCGTAAAACTGTACACGAATCAGGGAATAACGGGTTTGGGCGAAGGTACGCTTTCCAATAAGGGCGGAACGATCGCGGCGGCGATACATGAGCACAAACGCTACTTGGTAGGAAAAGATCCGACTGAAATTGAACGTCACTGGCGCGGCATGTTTATAGGACCTCGCTATCGTGGAGGGCCCATATTGATGGGGGCGTTGAGCGCTATCGAGATCGCGTTGTGGGATATTTTGGGCCAGGCGTTGGGACAGCCGATATGGAAACTGTTGGGCGGAAAGGCTAGGGATCGTGTACGGTTGTATTGCCATGAAGGATACTTGGAGCGCATTAGCCACCGTAAAAAGCGTCGCCCGAAAGACCTGGAAGAGGAACTGGCTCTATGGGTGAAAAAGAGGGACGATGGCTGGACCTGCGTAAAAGGCGGTTTCTATCCGAGTGAAAATAGAATCATGAATCACCGTCACGCGATCGAGGATGGTGTGGCTCATTTGGCGAAAGTGCGGGAGGCGGTCGGGCCGAAATTCGATATCATCGTAGAAGCGCACGCTAAACCGAATCCTTCGGCAGCGGTTGAGTTTTGCAATCGAGTGGAGGAGTTCCGCCCGCTTTGGGTTGAGGAGGTTACGCAATTGGAAACCGAAGTGCTGGAAGAGGCGCGTCAGATTCGAACTCAAACGCGCGTGCCGTTGGCGACGGGCGAACGGCTGGCTTCGCGTTATGATTTCGTGCCACTTTGTTCCGAGCGCCTCGTGGATGTGGTCATGCCGGATGTTGTGCATTGCGGGGGCATTTCGGAGCTGCGGAAGATTGCCATTATGGCCGAGTGTTTCCGGGTGGACGTATCGCCTCACAATCCGCAAAGCGAGGTGAGCACTTTGGCATCGCTACATGTGTGCATGAGTACGCCGAATTGCACGATCATGGAGATTGGAAGCGGGCAAGATCCGTTCTGGAACGACCTGTTCTTTGGCGGTCACTTCAAACGCGAAGGAGGTTTTGCGCTGCCGCCGACGCGTCCGGGATTGGGTATCGATCTGGACGAGAAGGTGGCGGCGAAGTTTCCGTTCGAGGAAAAGAATTGGAATACGCTGCGATCCAGCGATGGAGCGTTCGTGGATCGCTAGACAGAACGGTAGAAGAAGATGGCTTTGCGAGTACGAACCAGTTTTATCGATGGCCAGTGGTTGCCT
>JAJFLS010000425.1 GCA_021772595.1 Opitutales bacterium | reverse complement strand
GGCAGCGAACAAGATGCCATGCGTACGCAAGGATTGATGAACATCCGTCTTGATGTTTTCAGCGCTATCGGCAGCTAATCCAGCGAGCCAGTCGAGAGCGAGGCGCTTGTCTCCACCTCCGTGTCCGCCGGTTTCCTCACCAATCTTGATAGTCTCTTTATTTCCCGAGGCAAAGTCATGAATGGTAATGGTAGACTCATCGAAGAAGAGCTCACCTGAACTACCGTGGACGCGTAATCTACGGCCACCACCCAAAGTGAAGGCAGTCATGGTGAAGGTAACGGTGACATTATCCTCATACTCCATGGCGACAACTTGATGATCGACCACATCATTGTCGCAGGCATATACGCAACGCCCATAAGGACCCGTCTTGATCGCCTCAAGATGGGCTTCGGCGCTGTGATCATGACTGCACACATTGGCAGGCCACACCTCTCGATCTGCGTGGACATAAGCCTTGATTGCAGAGTAGGCGCAGGTCTGTTCAACGGGACAACCATCCGTGCAACGCGCCGTGGCTCCCTCTGGCGCATTCTCTTTGCGGAAGTGGCCCAGGCCTCCAAAAGAACTCACTCGAAGACAGTTCTTGCCAATCAGGTGGGTGAGGTAATCGATGTCATGGCAGCTCTTGGCGATTAGCATAAAGGAGGACTTTTCCTCGTTGCCCCAGTTTCCGCGTACGAAGCTGTGAGCCTGATGCCAATAAGAGACCTGCTCCAACTGATCAACCGTGTGGATGGCGCCGATCCGACCGCTATCAATAATGTCTTTCACTGCGGCAAAACCTTTATGGTAACGCATGGAATGACACACGCTGGTGATGACTCCATTGCGAGTTTGGGCCGCAGCAATCTGCTGGCAATCCTCAAGCCGGACAGCCATTGGCTTCTCCAAGAGCATATGATATCCCTTGTCCATGCAGGCCACAGCGGGTCCAACATGATCCTGATCCATAGTGGCAATAACCACCGCATCGCAGAGCTTATCGGCGGCGGCAAAGTCTTCCCATCCTGAAAAACAATTGGCGTCGGGAATTCGATGCTTTTCTTGTAAAGCCCTGCGATAGTCTTCGCGAGGTTCGGCAACCGCTACGACTTTCGCCAAATGAGGATTCTCGCCAATAATCTTGGCAAACGAGGTTCCGCGCCCGCCAGCGCCAATAATAGCAACACTAATCATTCCATATTCCTTTCAAGTAATCTTTCAAACAACATGTCTTTTTATCAGTTTTGTGACTTATGTACCTTGACTTTACTCATAAATAGGCTTAATTTTATCTCTTCGTGAAACGAAAACAACTAGAATATCTAATCGAGTGGAAAGATCGAAGCAATCGAAAGCCCCTTATCATTCGCGGAGCGAGGCAAGTTGGCAAAACCTACCTCGTAAGAGATTTCGCGGCAGTTCATTTCGACAATCTGCTTGAGCTGAACCTTGAACTGAATCCGGAGAAAGCCGATCTTTTCGCTTCGAAAGATATCGGCGAGATTCTCAGAATGCTTTCACTGGATCTTGACGCCGAAATCAAGCCAGGCAGAACGCTCCTCTTCATCGACGAGATCCAACGAACGCCCGAGCTCATCACCTTTCTACGGTATTTTTATGAAACCAAGCCTGAGCTACACATTATCGCAGTGGGCTCGCTGCTGGAATTCACCTTAAGCGATCATGATTTTTCGATGCCCGTCGGAAGAGTCGAGTATCTCTTTTTGGAACCACTAGATTTCGGCGAATTTCTAAATGCTCTCGGGGAAGAGCGTTTCCAGTCTTTCATAGAATCATACAAGATAGGCGAACGCGTTCCGATATCCATACACGAATCGCTTCTTAGCTTACTCAAACGATATTTCATAGTCGGAGGAATGCCATCAGCCGTGCGCGAATTTAGAAATGGCGACGACTACAAGCTCGCCCATATGGAGCAACAGTCGATCCTCCGGACCTACCAAGACGACTTCGCAAAGTATCGAGCGAAACTACACATTCGCAGACTGCAGATGGTCTTCGGGCGTATTCCAAATCTGGTAGGAGAAAAACTGAAATACGTTAAAATCGATCGAAACGAGCGAGCGAAAGACTTGGCCGACTGCATCGAAATGCTGCAAATGGCTCGCGTTATATATTGCGTAAAACACGCGTCCGGAAACGGGGTCCCTCTTGAAGCGGAATCCGACCGCAAGTCATTCAAACCGCTTTTCCTAGATGTAGGGCTCATGTCAGCCGCTCTCGGCTTAGATCCCGTGGAGATCAGTCTAGCGGACGATTTGCTGCCGCTCTTCAACGGGGCGATCGCCGAGCAATTCGCCGGTCAACAGTTTCTGTATCGGGGAGCTCCCTACAGTGCGCCTGAACTCTATTTTTGGCAGAGGGAAAAACGAGGCTCCGCTGCAGAGATCGACTACCTCATCACCCGAGGCACCAGGATCGTACCCGTCGAAATCAAGGCCGGCAAAACCGGATCCCTGAAATCGCTGCACGTCTTCGTCGCCGAGAAAAGCTCTGGTATAGCAGTAAGATTCAACACAGACCTACCCTCCAAAGCTACGCTCCATCCCTCAATTAAAACCGAAAACCGAGCCCCATTCACACTCCTATCGCTTCCCCTTTATATGATTGGTGAAACAAACCGCTTCATCGATCAATGCGGTTGAATGTGCAAATGTCTGTCAATTGTATAATTAGCCTGCCCCTGCTATTTATACTGTCTCGAGTGGATTGCCTCACGGTACGGACCGGAGATATCAGTGAAGCGGGCCTTATGATAGAATATCCCGAATCACGTGCCCGTGCACATTGGTCAGACGGCGTTCGATTCCATTGTGGTAATAGGTGAGTCGCTCGTGATCCAGACCGAGAAGATGGAGGATGGTGGCATGGAAGTCATGAGGCGTGGCGACATCTTCCACGGCTTTAAAGCCAAACTCGTCTGTACGGCCGTAGGATACGCCCGGCTTGACGCCCGCTCCCGCAAGCCAACCGGTAAAGCCATGCGGATTGTGGTCGCGGCCCTGAGTGCCCATTTGAAACATTGGCATGCGTCCGAACTCGGTCGCGAAGACGACCAATGTTTCTTCCAGGAGTCCTCGTTGCTTAAGGTCCTTGAGCAAACCTGCAACGGGCTGATCTAGGATTTCGCCGTGAATATCGTACTGTTCCTTCATTGCTCCATGGCCGTCCCAGTTCAGCCGTCCCATTGTGGCATAGGCACCATTGAAGAGCTGGACAAAACGCACCCCGCGCTCGACGAGTCGCCGAGCCAGAATACAGTTATTGGCGAAGGCTGCCTTGTCCTCGTTGGAACTGTCGGCACCGTAGAGTTTCCGAATGTGCTCGGGTTCGGAAGCTAGATCAACCGCTTCAGGAACGGAAAGCTGCATACTCCCGGCCAATTGGTAACTCGAGATTCGCGCAGCGAGTTCTTCGTCGCCGGGATAGCTTGCCGCATTTTGTTCATCAAGAAACCTCAATGCCTCGCTCGCCGCCTGGTCAGTCTCGTTGCTAAACGCGGCGGGCCGATCGAGGTAACGAATGGGTTTGGTGCTGCTGAAGGGCGTTCCTTGGAAGGAGGCAGGCAAAAAGCCATTGGCCCAATTGTTGGGCCCTGACACCGGGTTGCCTCGGGGATCTTCTATCGCGACGAAGGCTGGAAGGTTTTGGTTTTCACTTCCGAGGGCAAAATTCACCCAGGCTCCCATGCTGGGAAATCCGTCAAAGGTGAACCCGGTGTTCATGAGGTTTACCGCAGGTCCGTGGGTATTCGAAGTATTCGTTAGGGAGTGAATAAAACTGATCTCGTCTGCCATCTCACCGATATGCGGAACGAGGTCCGAGATCATCTTGCCGCTCTGGCCACGAGGTCGAAATTCCCAAAGCGGCTGGGTTAGATTTCCATTGGGACCCTGAAAGGAAATCAGCTGTTCGCTCCCGGGAAGCGGCTTGCCGTGTTGGCGGATGAGCTCCGGCTTGTAGTCGAAGGTATCGACATGGCTAAGCGCTCCGGAACAGAAGACTACGATTACGTTTTTTGCTTTCGCTTCGAAATGGGGTTTTCGGGGAGCGTAAGGGTTGGCGGGGTCGATCTCCGGCGAGGCCGCGCGAGCGCGCTCTTCGGCCATCAATTTCGTAAGAGCGATACCGGCCAGCCCCTGAACGGAGCCAGATAGAAAGCTGCGTCGATCGAGCATTGGTCTGCCTAGCTTTTTGAAATGCTTCATTGGAGAAAGGCGAATTCGCTGGAGTTGAAGATTACGCGACAGACCTGATCAAGACCATGATCGTCGGCTAAAGCGGAAAGTCGCGTGCGTTCGGCTGGCGAGGCCTCGCGAGAAAAAGCGATGGTAAAGGCACGGTCGATTTGAGCGCCTCTATCGTCCCCCACTTCTTCTTG
>JAJFLS010000424.1 GCA_021772595.1 Opitutales bacterium | reverse complement strand
GGTGGCGTCGCCGTGGATAGATTGAGCGGTTTCTAGAACGCGATTGAAAGCGATGTCCGTATTGGTTACCAGGGCGAGCAGCGCGTAGATATCGATTTGCTTGCTGGGTACGTCGACGACTTCATCGAAATGCCGCATGATCGCCCCGTGAACCAATTGCATGAAGCCGATTTCCGAAAGTTTCGATTGGATCTCGACGAACTCGGAGTTCCGGGGCAAGGCAATGATTTGAGCGCCGAGAAACTCCTCCAGTTTGTTGTAGCTTCGAATGTCTTCGATTGAGATCCCAGGAATCGCCGCGTAGTGGTGGGCACTGATTACCTCGCCAGGGAAGCGGGCCTCTACCAGCGCTGTGAGTTCGTCGGCTATTTCCTGAACGGGTACGGTGACGAGGGTCCCGTCCGTGTCGATGACCAGCTCGTTGCCGCGATAGTAGGCGATCAATTTGTCGATGACATCTTTGTAGATCGTGGTGATGGCTTCCTCCATTTCGATCACGTCTTCTCTTTCGTGGAAGAAGGTGAGCTCGTTTAGGTATTCTAATATCGATTTCTGTAGAAGGGTGGCTTCGTTGTAGACTGCGAGGGCGTTCTCGATCGTCATCGGAGGTTGAGTCAAGGTCTGCATCCGATCGAGCGCTTCGTCGGTCATGATTCCGGCCTGCACGAGGATTTCCTGATGGAGCGCGTCGATGCCTTTTATGATTCGGCGGAATACTTCGACGGAAATTTCGCCATCTTGAAAGAGGTCGTCCTTGCGGGGATCGAGCGCGAAATCGGGGTCGTTGTAGTAGCGCGTGAGGATGTTAACGGCGAGTTTGTCGCGGTTTATGTCCTGATAGCGATCCTCATCGCTGATCGTGCCGTCCTTCGTGTAGCTAATTTCGAGCGAAAGCGGCTTCGATGCTTCCCGGTCGGAATGTTCGATGCCCGTGAAGACTATCGGGTTTTCGGGATAGGGCTCCCACGCGAAGTTTGGTATGGCTTTGATGTCGTGCAGGGGAACGCTGAAGGTTTTCCCGTCTTGCATGGTCAGAGACAAGTCGGATTCGGCGTAGCTATGGTCTAAATCGATGTAGTTGTAGTAAAAGTCTCCGGGCTCGGGGTGGGTCCTGTTTCGGTAGTCCAGCTCCAGGATTCGGATTTCGCTTCGCTCAAGTTCTTGTATCAGAGGGGCAACGGACGCGACGATCGCTTGCTTCATGTCGTCCCAGATATTTTCCGCTTCGAAGCGGTCATCCCACGATTGCATGTTAAGTGGAAGGAGGGTTGCCAGCGCTTGGCTGAGTTCGCTCGATGCAATTTCTTTATGGCGACTTTTCAGGATAACGCCGTCTTCGACTGGAGTATATACTTCTTGAAGCAGTTTTTCTTTGAATAGCGACAAGTCTACTTTGTTTTCCTCGCTGATGATTTCTTGTCCGAAGGATTCTAGTATGGCAGCGAGCAGGTAGCGATATACGTCTCGATCCTCTGTTTGAATGTCTAGTGGGTCGATCGATTCTTGCGTGGTCGGCGCGGTCCAGAGTTTTCCCAAGTCTGAAAAGTGGTACCGCGCTTTTATTTGCAAGGCTAGGTCTTCGGTGACTCCGTTTAGTCGCGCGTATTGTCTTCTGCTCGGATTGCCGTGGGAGCCGATCACGGCGATGCGCCTCAATTGCTCCGATAGAATCGTGGATGCCGATTGAATGGGGACGCTGTATGCGTTTTGGCCAATGGAGATCTTGAGAAGCGACTGATTCGAATTGGTGGGGCGAGAAGCGAGAATGGCCTCCACTTCGTTGTGCATGAGTTCGTAGCGTGCTTGGAGCGCTAATTGGAATGACGCAACTATCGAGTTATCGAGGCCGTCGATGGTGGCGTCGGCGTTTTCTCGGATCGATTCTTTGGTGGACTCAAGTATGCCGAGAAGTTCTCTGTATTCTTCTTTAGAAATGCCGACTTGGATATCTATATCGATATTCTCGGTACGCGCTAAACCTTCCTGAACCGACTGATCGACAGCGCTGATCAGAGTTTCGAGTTCCTGGTTCGCGAGAATCGCTCGCGCGAATGCGAGGGAGTCGAGTTTCCCGTCTGTGATGACCGAGTTTCCGAAGCGCTCCAGCAGAATCGCGAGTAGTTCCACATTGCGTCCGTATTTGGATAGTTCATCTGAGCTCGGTGGCGAAATATCCGACAACGAGACGCCCATCAGCGCTGACCATTGTTCTGTCGTCGTTAGAGAGTGTAGTACTTCTTCGCTCACGTTGGACGCGATGCCGGGGTATTTTAGAATATCGGCGATTTTGGTAGGCAGAGATTCGAAAACTGGGTGAGATTCGGGATGAATATCGATTTGGTCGCCGCCGGGCAGGTTGAATATGACCGTGCCAAAGGAGACCGCGCTGCTGAGCCTTGAGGACTGCGCTTCATAGAGGCCTGTTATGTTCTGATACGAGACCGCGTAGCCATTCAGTTTTTCAGAGAGGATGTGATAGAAGTCATTCTCTAGTTGTTCTGAGATTTCCAAAGCGCCCGTGAATTCAGTCACACTGCTGTGGATTGATTTGTTCCATTGGTTGAGGGCGGATGCGAACGTTTTGATCTCTTCTGCTGTTATTGGATCAGGTAGAAAGAAGTGAAACCAAGGGAACGTTTCAATTGGAGGAACACTTAACTCTGGCAGATCGACCTCGGGAAGAAGCTCGAGAGGAATTGATGGGTGCCTAATATAGATCTCCAAATTTCGGATGAAATTCCGGTGTTCATTTTGGAGATGGGATTGAATCCTCCTTAGAATCAGGTTTTCGAAGACTTCGTCATATCCTTGGTCGAGCGCGATCGGGGTGGTTGCGGTTTCGAGTTGTTGCTCGACTGCTTCGATTGATGCCAGGACGATTTTAATGCTGTCCGACGCAACGGGGGTGCTATCCAAGGAATCCCACGGGATCGGATTTGCGTCCACGATTCCTCGAATGATCGCGGCGGCTTCGCGGGCGGCGAGCTCGTTGCCGTTAACGAGCTCGCGGAATAGTCCGTAGTCGATCTCGAGCTTTCCGTCGTTGTCGTGGTCGGTGGTTTGTTCGAGAAGGATGTCGCTGTATTTACGGACTAGGCGGTCGACGAGGGTGAAATTTCCGAAAGGGGAGAGACTGTCGAAAATCGGGATGCTCGTTTCGATGCCGACTTGTCGACGATTCAGGTGCTCGATGAGCGTTTCGAGTCCCGAGAGATTGGTCGGTGAGACTCCGGGGAGGCGGTCGTAGTCGTTTAGCGAAACGAGTCCGAGGCGTCGGTATTCTTGCGATATCATTCGCATCGCTTCGGAGACTTCGATTTCCAGAATGGTTTCGCCGATTTGGATTTCGAGCGGATTGGCGGAGAGGATTTCGTCGGTTTCCGCGAGGAGGCGATGGTAAAGCGCGAATAGTCCGCTGGGGAGTTGCTCGTTGTTGTTGATCATCGCCTGGAGCTGAGCTCTCAAGGTGTCTTCGGTTTCCCGGAGGGCGACGGTATCTGCGAGGGTGGTTCCTTCGAGGACGATTCCGCTGGCGTAGTCGTTGTAGGTTTCCAGGGCTTTGACGAATAGTTCAGCTTGGATCAACAACACGGGGCTCAGCTCTACGCGGTCCGCCCTGTAGAAGCGAAGGTGGTCGCCTTTCGACTCGAAATGTCGAATTTCGTGATAGTCCTCAAGCGAGCTGATTCGGCCAATTTCCGTCCAATTTTCGAGGTCGGTCGAGTAGCGGATGCTGTAGTCTCTCGGCGTGGTAAAGACATCGGTGTTGGGGGAGCGATTGGCGATCTCGAGCGTGATCGTGCCGTTGCGAGAGACGGCGATGTCGATGTTCTTCCCCTCGTCCGCGCGTGCTATCCACGGCGATACCAGGAAGAGCGAGCAGTAAAACCAAGCGAAAAGGCGTGACTTGAGAGAATTCATACAAGCGGGAACGTTGGATTGACGAACTATCTGAAAACCTGGGCAGTGACAGTACTCGAAGTTGCGGATATGTCTATTTAATACGCGCGATTTAGGGGATTAGATTCAAGCGGTTGAAATAACGGGGATGAATGGTTGGGGCTTCTCTTGCGAAGATCGCGGAAGCAGCTCGAACTTGGACGACGCGGTCTTCGCAAGCGAAGCCCCTACGGATCGACGTCCGCTACGCGGATCGTCTTCACTATCAAACTCCAGCAGCTTTTAAGATGCCTCTTAAGCCTAATCCAATAGTTATCAGGATGACGAGGATGCCAAATGCGTTTACGAGTTTACTGTTGGTGTGACTGCCCATGATCTTGCGATCGTTCATAATCCAAAGCAGGAAAGCCGCAACGATTGGCAACAGCAACCCGTTGGCTACTTGCGCGAATAGTATGACAGCTGTGGGTTTGAATCCGAGAGTCGAAAACACGATGCCGATGAGCAAAACGAATATCCAAACCATTCGGAATTTGCCGCCTTTCAGATCGTCTTTCCAGCCTAAGGTCTCGGAAGTTGCAAAGGCTGCCGCGAGGGGAGCTGTAATTGAAGATGAAATACCGGCCGCAAAGAAACCAAGTGCCAACACGGGGGTTGCCCAATCCTTCAGCAACGGCTGTAGCCCGCCAGCAAGTTCCGAGGCGCTTGTCACCGTTTTCCCCTGCAAAACGGCAGCAGCTGCGATGAGGATCATCATCGTAATTACCCCACCTAAGACGACCGATATGGAAGTGTCTGAACGACTGGCCGGCAAATCCTTTTCTCCCGACCAGCGTTTCTTTGCGGAAGACGCGTGCAGGAACAAATTGTAAGGCACAACAGTCGTTCCGATCAATCCAACAACCATCAGCCATCCCCCTTCGGGTTCTGATGGGATGGAAGGAATAAGCATGCCTTTCAACGCTAGCCCGAAGTCGGGTTTGGCAGCGATTGCAGCAATTATGAAGACGATACCCATGATGCTAACCAATGCGATTAGCGAGCGTTCAATGAGCCTGTATTTACCGCCGAAAAGAAGCGCGAATGCAAGCGCTCCAACTCCCAGTGTAAATGGATTGACCGGCCAAGTTTTCAGTTGGCCTGCGTATTCGGAAAATCCTAACGTTGCACCTGATATGTTGCCCGCTTCATAAGCGGCATTTCCCACCAAGATGGCTCCGATAACTAGAATGGCGCTGGGAATTTTTAATCCTTTCCCTGTTGCCTTCTGTCGAATGGCTTCCCCGACTCCCATGCCGCCAACAACGCCCAGCCGCGCCGACATCTCTTGTAGAATGTAAGTCGCGAAAATGGAGAAGAGAACCGCCCAAAGTAGCGTATAACCAAAACTGCTTCCAGCTATAGTAGCTGTCGTTACTGTTCCGGGTCCGATGAATGCTGCGGCAACCATTGCTCCGGGGCCAATATTTTTTAGTCTCTTTAGCACGCTGTTGAATTTGAGATGAAAGGTATCGTGAAGCGCTCGTCACGCTCGGGCGGCAGCGCCCGCCGCGAGATCGCCATAGCCTACAGTGGTAGCGGTAGTCAGCGTAACCCAAACGCTGTCGAACAAGGAGTAGCCCTCGAACCCCATCATCGCCAGCGAGTGCAGGATAAGCGCCGCCAAGAGCAGACATAGGGTGCTGCGCAGTCGGGAGGCGATGGAATTCCCTTGTAAAAAACGATATTCTTTAATGCGCGAAACAGACTTACCCATATATACGTCTCTCTATCTGTTGTTTACCGAGCGGAGGATTGCAACCACATCGTTCCAAAGACATCAGAAGAGCATATGAAAAACCAATATTTTCTCCACGCCTGCCAAATCGACGAAATAGGCACCAACCAGCTGCTGGATCATCAGGCGGCATGCGACTGCCAGCCAGGGAGGGGCTTTCTCTGGGTGCATCTGCACGCCTCAGAGCCGGGCTCGCGAGAATGGCTGGAGAGCAATACCGAGCTCAACCCCCAGATCATCGACGCTCTCCTGGCCAAGGAAACGCGCCCCAGATTGCTCCAGCATGAACAAGGCATGATGGTGATTTTCAGGGCGATGAATTTGTTTAATTCGGACGAGCCCGAAGACATGATTGCGCTGCGGATGTGGATCGACCAGGACCGAGTAATCACCACCCGCAATCGCGATATCAAAGCCATCGAAGATATCCAGCACGCGATTCAAGCAGGCGAGGCGATAAAGTCCCCGGCAGACTTTTTGATCATGATCACCAGTCGATTGTTCGCGCGGATGGAGCCGTTCATCGAAGATCTCGAAGAAGATATTTCCAGAGTGGAAGAGCAGATCGCGCTGGGACACGGCTCCGACCTGATGCAGGGCATCGGAAAGATTCGCAAGCAAACCGCGATCTTCCGGCGCTATATCATCCCGCAAAAAGCTGTGGTCGGAGGACTATTGAGAAGCGATTTTCCCTGCTTAACCGAGGAGCATAAGCAACAGTTAGCCGAAGACCTCGATCGAGTCACGCGCTTTACGGAGGAGCTCGACGAGCTGCGCGACCGCACTCAAATCATCAACGAAGAGGTTCGAAACATGCACGCCGAACGCTTGAACGAAATCACTTATATTTTCTCCGTCGCGGCGACAATTTTTCTGCCGTTGAGTTTTCTGACTGGCCTGATGGGCATCAATGTCGGCGGCATGCCCGGCGTCGATAGCGGAAACGCCTTTTGGATCTTCGCCGGCATAACGGCCGCCATCGCTGGATTGCAGATTTTCATATTTAGAAAATTCAACTGGTTCTAGGGAAGCGTCCAGTAAATCGAAGTTTGCTCGATTGGAAATTTGTAGGAGCGGGTTTATCCCACGATAGCTCTCTGAATTGGGAACGATTACCAAATTCGAGTGATTGAACCGGGTGATTTGTTGGGGAATATTTCCCTATCGCTGTATTTTGTGAATAGGTTTAATCCGTGTCACTATCGCATAAGGCTCAGATTGTTAGCGTCTTAGGGCGTATTTTTGGAACCTGGCACGGCACATGCAATAGGCAAGCCGGAACCTCGTTCCAATCTATCTAGCCCGTATTCATAATCCAAGTGCGAGTGGTACTCGCAGGGCGGAGCTTTGTCTGCGGGCTTCAAGGAAAATCTAATGTCGTTTCTTGTGATGAAAATTGTGGGATCGGTCTTAAACGAAAGAGAAACAGTATGTGTGTAATGATGAAAATTAGTAATTGGACCGATGTCCTGAAATATATATGGTTGCCTTTTGCCGTTCTCGGCACGGGGGAATTCGCTCTGGCTAGCGAAGTGGAATCGATCGACTATGCAGCGATCGATGAGAAATTTGCTAAGCCTACGCCTGCGCCAGGATATGGTTTGCTGGGCGATGTTGGCCATCGACGAGATTGCGAAGTCGATCTCTGGGATATGCAGATTCTTATCGAGAATATGGGTACAGATGCAGGTCTCCTGGGTGGAGACTTGAATGAGGATGGTACTGTTGATGATCGAGATCTTGAGATAATGATGGATCATTTGGGCGATGGTTGTTCGGACCTTATAGGTGATCTGCGCCAGCGTCGAGATTGCGTCGTCGATAATATGGATTTGTACATTCTCCTGTATAACTGGGGAGAGCGTGTATCCAAATATGAAGGCGACATCAATAGCGATGGCGTTGTGAATGTGGTCGACTTGAACATTCTCCTGGGCAACTGGGGTAAAACCTGCGATGCTCTCATCGGGGATCTGAACAACGACTGTGTTGTCGATCGAGGGGATCTCTACATCCTCCGTCGCAACTGGGGTCAACGCGTTGGTCGCGAAGGAGGCGACTTCAATGAAGACGGCGTTGTCGACGCAAAGGATCTGAGAATATTGCTGGGGCATTTCGGCGATCGCTGTCCTCCGATTCGCGGGGATCTGATCCATAAGAGAAACTGCGAGGTTGATGCTCTCGATCTAGCGATCTTGAAGCATAATTGGGGAACCGCCGCTGGCCTTTCTGGAGGCGACCTGAATAGCGACGGAGTCGTTGGCGAGGAAGATCTAGCGATCCTTCTGAGCAAGTTTGGAAGCGTCTGCCAACCTTTGGTCGGCGATCTCCAGTTGAAGCTGGATTGCGTGGTCGACAATAAGGACCTTGTTACGCTCCTGTGGAATCTCGGCGAAGAGAACCTGGGTCCCAAGCAGGGGGACCTGAATCGTGATGGTATCGTGAACGTGAAGGACCTGACCATCATGCTTCATCAGTATGGAAAAGAGTGCGACGACGATGGTCCCGTAATAACGCCGCCGCCCGTGCATGTTAATTCGATTGCTCCTGAGGATCCGGTCAAATTATCGACAAAAGAGACTAGATCGACAGTTCTTGGTGCCGCAGTTAGACTGTCGCCTGATCAGTTCAAGCCTGCCACTTCGAGCCAATAGTAGGTTAAAGTTTTAGTAGACAAGTGGTAGCAATAATCAGCCGGGCGATGATGGATCGCCCGGCTGCAATTGTATCCAAAAGTTGGGTCGATTGTTGTAGATGCATGCTTGATAATTCAGTTCGGCGAATCGTTGGAACGGGGCGGCGCCCGTTCGCTACCCTGAAACTCCCTTCAAAGGGATCGTGCTCGGGCTCCGCCCCGAATGTTTTACCTCCTATTAATCACTCTCTCAGAGAGCAGGGTTGGGTCCCTTCCTTGCGAGAAAAAGAATTTCGGGCACTACCCTAGTGTTTGCTCGACTTATTAGGATTAACCCTTATTTATAAGGCTTCCGTCAGCTTGGAGAATCGTCAGGGCTGATGTTTTAGTTGTCTACTGGTTTTTGTTTTTGTTTTTGTTTATTTAGTTCTACGAAAGGAAGTTGCGATGCCCGTCGCAAAATTGAAGGAATATTTGGATCGTCATGGCGTTGACTATGAGTTGATCAATCACCGGAGAGCGTACACCGCGCAGGAGATCGCCGAAAGGTCGCACATTCCGGGTCATGA
Organism: Opitutales bacterium; assembly: GCA_021772595.1. Lineage (GTDB taxonomy): Bacteria > Verrucomicrobiota > Verrucomicrobiia > Opitutales > Opitutaceae > Pelagisphaera. The sequence continues at coordinate 3,848 of JAJFLS010000424.1, read as the reverse complement.
GATCGCGAAGACCGTAATCGTTAAAATCGATGGCGTTATCGCGATGGCTGTTTTGCCCGCGTCGGAGGTGGTTGAATTCGATTTGCTCGAGGAGATGACTGGAGCAATGTGCGTTGAACTGGCAGAAGAATGGGAGTTCGAGCGGCTTTTCAGCGGATGCGAAGTGGGGGCGATGCCGCCGTTTGGAAATTTGTTCGGGATGAAAGTTTATGTGGACCCAGAGTTGGCCCTGGATGAGACGATCGCGTTTAACGCGGGAAATCACACCGAGTTGATCAAGCTCAAGTACGCGGATTTCGAAAGATTGGCGCAGCCCATCATGCTCGAATTTGGCGTGATGGCGTAAGCGAAAAGATTTTCGCTGCCAAGGCAGGGCTCGACTGCCAGGCGAGCCGCGTTGTTCTGGTAATATCCCAACAGTGCGGACCGCCCAATCCTTGCCTCCTGATTTTTTTCTTCTTCATTTCGCATTCTTGCTTCTTACTTCGATGGATGTTCGAAGTTAAGGCGCAGTTGACGCGAGAGATATTCGAATCCAGCGAAATAGCGCATTGGGTTTTGTATATCATTTCCAATGACAACTCATATTGTGGATACGCGTTGCCGGTAAGATTGGCCGAACGCCTAGGCTGATTATGCAGGAGGCGATTCAGCAACTCCTGACACCTGCGGGTCTTTTTCTCATTGTACTTGGCGCGGCGCTTGGCGTATTCGTCGGCGCGGTTCCCGGTCTCACCGGGACCATGCTCATCGCCTTGGTGCTGCCGCTCACCTATGGTGCCGATCCGCAATACGCGCTCACCTTGCTCATCAGCATTTACGTGGGGGCGATCAGTGGAGGCATGATTACGGCGACCTTGCTGCGCATGCCCGGTTCGCCGGCCTCGATCGTCACCACTTTTGACGGCTACCCAATGGCGCAACAAGGCCAGCCGGAGCGGGCTCTTGGCCTCGGCGTGATGGCTTCCTTTATTGGGGGTCTTATATCCTGGGGTTTTCTCGTGTTATTGGCCCGGCCGATCGCCGTGCTTTCGACTAGTTTTGGGCCGTTCGAGTATTTCTCGTTGGTGATGATGGCTCTGGTTTTAATCGCGACGATTGGGGGCGCATCGTTGTCGAAGTCTTTGCTGTCTGGATTTCTTGGAATCTTGCTCTCCATGCCAGGCATCGCTGCGGCGACTGGCCAAACGCGTCTCACGTTCGGGATTACAGAACTCAACGATGGATTCAAACTGCTTCCCGTGTTGATCGGGCTTTTCGCGATAAACCAAATCTTTAGGGATATCATAAACCTGAAAGCGAAGTCGGGGGTACCTGCGATCGAGACGAAGGGCGTCGCGATCCGGTTCGCGGATTTCCTAAGCCAGGGCTTCAATCTCGTTCGATCTTCGATCATCGGCACCTGGATCGGTCTGCTCCCGGGGATCGGCGCCAACATCGGTTCGGTCGCGGCCTATTCGGTCGCAAAGTCATCGTCGAAGACGCCGGAGAAATTTGGAACTGGGCACGATGAAGGCATTGTGGCGGCCGAGGCGGCGAACAACGCGACTATCGGTGGGGCTCTGATCCCGTTGGTGGCGATGGGGTTGCCGGGCTCCGTCGTGGAGGCGGTACTTCTTGGGGCGCTGGTTATTCATGGATTGCAGCCAGGGCCGAGGCTCTTCGAGGAGCATCCGACGATGGTTTATACAATCATGGGGGCGATGTTTTTGGCCAATATCGCGATGGCGGTAATCATGTTCTTTTCGATGCGCTCTCTGGCGAAGATCGCTCGAATCCCCAGGGACTACATGCTTCCGGTGATTCTCGTTTTTTGCGTGATTGGATCGTTCGCCCTTTCCAACCGTCTATTCGATGTCTGGGTTATGCTCGCGTTTGGGGGGCTCGGCTTTTTTCTCGAATCAAAGAAGTTCCCGCTGGCGCCGTTTGTGATCGGTTTCGTGCTCGGTCCGATTGCGGAGGAAAATCTTTCATCGGGCCTTATATCGACGAACGGTTCGTGGCTTCCCATCGTAACCCGGCCTCTGTCTGTCGCCTTCCTCGGGGTCGCGTTCGTCATGCTCTTCCTTCCGCTCTGGAAGAAGCGCATGCATGAGACGAAGGCCGCTCGCAGCCGAAAATGAAATTCCCTCGATCAGTCTTTTCCTATCTGGTTTCCGCGCTTATTTGCGGGTTGCTCGTTTTGCGTTTCATCGATTCGTCTGGTGAGAAATCGACTCTGTATCCAAATAGACCGGTACAGGTGGTCGTGCCTTACGCGGCAGGTGGGGGGACCGATACGTTTGTCCGAATCATCCAGAAGGCGGTCGCTTCCAAAGGACTGTTGCCGGAGCCGCTCGTTATCATCAATCAACCCGGGGGCGGCGGCACGATCGGTTCGCGTTACGTGAAGGAGTCGCGCCCTGACGGATACAGGATATTGTGCCACAACGAAGCGATCATCACGTCCCAGCTTTCCGGGACCGTGCCTTTCGGGCCAGACGATTTGGCGCCCATCGCGCAAACGGGCAATATCGCGCCGATGATTGTGGTGCGGGAGGATTCGCGTTTTCAGGATCTGAACGCTCTTTTGGCCGAATCGAAGGAGAAGCCGAACAGTCTGCGCTTTGGGGCGGATGTCGGTTCGCTTGCCCATTTCATGGCCATGGAGATCGAACAATCCAGTCCAGGCAGCGCCTTCAACTACATTACTTGTGGGGGAGGGCAGAAGCGTTTTACGCTGCTCCTTGGTGGGCATCTCGACGCGGCGATTTTCTCCTTGTCGGAATACCTCGCTTTTCGCGCGGCGAACGAAACGCCGCCCCATCAGAACATTCGAGCGATCGCCGTTCTGCAGTCAAATCGCCATGATGCGGTTCCGCATGTATCCACAGCGATGGAACAAGGCGTGCCGATCAACGTGAGCAGCGTTTTTTATTGGTGGGCGCCTAAGGGCACCCCGGCCGATGCGGTGGATCAGCTGGCGGACATGTTTGAAGTTGCGATGCAAGATCCGTCGGTCGTCGAAGAACTGGCGAAGATCTCCATCGGATCCGGTTTTCGCCGAGGAGAGGAGCTGCTTGATTACATTGATAAGCGTATTGAAACGCTAAGCGCGTTTGCGGTTAGCTTTCCTGCGGAATTGCCCAACTTCCCCGCTTGGGTCATTGCGATCGTAGGGGTCTTTGCAGCCGGAATCGGCATCAATGCCCTGCTTAATCGCAAAGTGGCCACAGGCTTGTCTGCGAACCGCGGCGAGAGGAATATCGCGCTCACCGCCTTGGGGATGCTCGTCCTCTACATCGCTTGCCTTCAATGGGGCTTGCCTTACGTGATTGCGACCACGCCGGCCATTTTCATTTTAGGAGCGACGATTGCGGGATGGGATCGGCGACGCCTGTTTTCGATCGGGCAGCTCGCGCTGCTGTTCGCTCTTGGTTCCGAGTTCGTGTTCGCGCGAATTTTCACCGTTCCCTTGCCCTAGATTCTGAGCTTGCAACAGAAAACTTGAGCTCCGCGATAGATTAAATAGACCTATTTCTGAACGCGGCGAGAAGCACTACGATGTCCATCACTGGGAATAAGGAAACCAACGACCACATCGATTTTCCAATCGATTGGAACCACGCCAGTTGTCGGATCGTTTCGAAAACGCGGCGAAGGTCGAACGAGCGCTTCCGCATCGCGCCCAAGCCCTATTTTCTTGGATTCAATCAAGTGGCGATAGACGCCCCCATCCATCATCCGTCGCATCGTCATTCCAGTTACGAATTGATCGTGGTGAGGCAGGGTCCGTATCGTTGTAGCCTCAACGGCCACCCGATCGTTTTGGACTCGACGCATTGCTTGCTGGTAAAGCCCGGCGATCT
>JAJFLS010000423.1:5000-12902 GCA_021772595.1 Opitutales bacterium | reverse complement strand
GAGTCCATCGAAGCCGCCCAAAAAACCGGTGCCGCGAGCCTCGCTCGAAAATCGTCGGACACGATCAAACGCTGCGAACCCAAAGGCGACGCCTACCGACACGAAACCGTCGATCGCTCTCAGCTCTGGTCCATGGAAACGCCTCAGGTTTTTTCGTATCCGCTCATTAAAGACGCCTACCAAAATGTCATCGCAAACAACACTCCCATAACCGACGACCTCTCCGCCATCGAAGCCAGCGGCCACGCCGTCCAATTCATCGAGAACTCCATTCCCAACATCAAAATCACATCGCCCCAAGATCTCACCCTCGCTGAATATATTCTTTCATCCAAGTAACCTGTTTCTCATTCGCGAATATTAGCGTTCATTAGCGGTTCCAACAACATGACCCAAATTCCCAACATCCGCACCGGCCTCGGCTACGACATCCATCAACTGAAAGACGGACGCCCCATGGTGCTCGGCGGCGTCTCCTTCGACACGCCCTACGGCCTGGATGGACACTCCGACGCTGACGTTCTCACGCACGCCATTTGCGATGCTCTCCTCGGCGCCGCAGGCTTGCCGGATATCGGTCACTACTTCCCGAATACCGATCCGAAATACAAAGACATCGATTCTCAAGAGCTCCTCAAGGAAGTAGTCGCCGCCATCCAAAAAGAGGGCTACGAAATCGGCAACATCGACTCGGCCCTCGTAGCCGAGAAACCCAAGATCGCACCGAAGATCGGCCAGATGAAAACCACCCTTTCCCGAAGCGCCGGGATCGACGAATCGCGCATCGGCATCAAAGCCACCACCAACGAAACCCTCGGCTCCCTCGGACGCGGCGAAGGGATCGCCGCCTACGCGACCTGTCTCCTCTTCGGGCAATAACATCCGGCCGCGCCGAAATATCTCCATGCCACGCTACGCAATCGTCTCCCTTCTCACGCTCCTGCTCGCAATGGCGAGTTGCTCGAAACGCCAGTCGGCGACCGAGCGGGCCGCCCAAGAAGGCGTTCTCCTTCTCGGCAACGGCGAGGAACCCAGCTCGCTCGACCCGCACATCGCAACCAGCGTGGCCGAAGCGCATATCCTCTATAGCCTTTTCGAGGGGCTGGTCTCTCCCGATCCCGACAATCCGAACGACATCGCGCCGGGCGTCGCTTCCAGCTGGATCTACTCCCCGGAAGAAAAGAGCTACCGCTTCACCCTTCGCCCAGACGCCCGCTGGTCGGATGGCTCGCCCGTTACGGCCGACGACTTCAAGCGCTCCGTCCAACGGGCCCTCGATCCCAAATTCGCCACCGCCTATCCCGAGATGTTCTTCGACATCCGAAACGCGAAGGACTACTATCTCGGAAAAATCGACTCCTTCGAATCCGTCGGCCTAAAGGCCCTCTCCGATCACCAGCTCGAAATAGCGCTCGGCAATCTCGCCCCGAACTTCCTCAACAAACTCAAGCACTTCGCCTGGCTGCCCGCCCCGATCCGAACCCTCGAATCGCTCGGCGATTGGAAGAGTCGATCAACCCGCTGGACCACTCCGCAAACGATGGTCTCGAACGGTCCTTTTATTTTGGAGACATGGAGTCCGAGCTCTGTGATAGAAGTAAAACGGAACGCCTCTTATTGGGACGATCAGAATGTATTGCTGAACAAAATACGCTTTTTCCCTTACGAAAATGCTCAGCTTGAATCCCGCGCGTTTCGATCCAAGCAGCTTCATGCCACAGACAAAATTCCCGTCGAGGAGCTCGGCGATCCTCTGGACGAAGAAGCCGGGCAGCGATTCGATCCGTTTCTCGCGACCTCGTATTTGATTTTCAATACGTCCTCCCCCCAACTAGCGAACTTGGAATTCCGGAAAGCCCTCGCGCTCGCCATCGACAAAGAATCGCTCGTCGCAAACATCAACCGCTCCGGGCGCGCTGCTAGCTCGTTCACGCCCGCCGGACTCGCCAGCTACACCCCGCCCGTCAGCTCCCAATACGAGCCCAACGAAGCCAGGCGCGTTTTCGAAAAAACGTTTCCGGATGGCAGCGCTGCGCCCAAGCTCACCTTCACAGTTAGCAACATTCCCGCTTCTCGAGCTATCGCCGAGGCGATCCAATCAATGTGGAGCGAAACTCTCGGCCTGGAAATCGAGCTGCTCAACATGGAGGCGAAATCGCTTTTCTCCTCGCTCACGGCAGGCGATTTCGAGGTCTCCTACCTTTTGTGGAGCGGCGACTACGAAGACCCCGTTTCCTTCCTCGGCCTCTGGAGCAGCCGCAATTCCGCCAACCGCGCACGATGGGAGAACGCGAGTTTCGACAACCTCCTGGAAAATGCCGCCGCGGAAAACGATCCGTCCGCTCGACTCGACCTTCTTTCCCGAGCCGAGTCTATCCTGCTTGAACAAACTCCGATTGTCCCGCTGATTTGGAGAACGAAAAACTTCTATCTCGATTCTTCGGTGACGAATTGGCCACCGGCTCTTCTCGACATGCGATCCTACAAACGCGTCGGCCTTTTGACCCAGTAATGCTTCGCTTCATCTTCAACCGATTGCTTCAAGCGATTCCGACGATCTGGGTTATCATCACGCTCACGTTTTTTCTGATCATGAACGCGCCGGGCAACCCGTTCAGTCAGGAGCGGGAAATGCGGGAGGAAACGAGGCAGCAGCTCATGGAACACTATGGCTTGGATAAGCCTCTCCTCGTCCAATACTGGACCTATCTGAAACGCCTCGCCAGCTTCGATCTCGGCCCGTCATTCAAACAGGAAGGCAGATCTATCAACGAGATCATCGCCCAAGGATTTCCTGTATCCTTAGAACTGGGACTGCTCGCCCTGGGCGTCGCTCTTCTCGTCGGCGTCCCCGCAGGTGTAATCGCCGCCGCACGGCAAAACACGATCCTGGACTACCTGCCGATGAGCGGAGCGATGATCGGAATCTGCATGCCCACTTTTGTGATCGGTCCGATTCTCGGGCTTGTATTCGGGGTTTGGCTCGGCTGGTTCAACGTCGCCGGTTGGTTCTCGTGGGAAGATCGAGTGCTTCCCGCTTTCACCTTGGGACTCGCCTACGCCGCGTACATCGCCCGGCTGACCCGAGCCGGAATGCTCGAAACGCTCGGCCTTGACTACATTCGAACCGCGCGGGCCAAAGGGCTAAGAGAGAAGACCGTCGTGCTCAAACACGCGCTGCGGGGCGGCATCATCCCCGTCATCTCCTATCTCGGTCCGGCCATGGCGGGATTGATCAGCGGATCGTTCGTCGTGGAAACGGTGTTCCAAGTTCCGGGACTCGGTCGCTACTTCATAGACGGCGCTTTGAATCGGGATTACTTCATGATCCTCGGGACTACCATCTTCTACGCGACCTTGATCGTCGGAGCAAATTTGCTCGTGGATATCGCCCACACGCTTCTCGACCCGAAACTGCGAAAAGCCTAAGTGCAATGGTATTCAAACGCCTCACACCGTCCATCGAAACCATGGAGTCCGCCGCCGAAAAGCCGCACTCCCTGTGGGTGGACTCGATGGCGCGGTTGCGAAAGAATCAGCTTGCCGTAGCGAGTTTATGGATATTCGTCGCGATCGCCGCATTCTGCTTTATCGGCCCAATTTTCCATCCGCATGCGCCGGATGATTCGAAAATTACGCTTCGGGAAACCCCCCCTTTCGCTGAAATACTGGAATACGAGGATCGATTTGGCAACGCTCACCAGATCTCGAGAAAAGATTTCCCACAACGAAACCGAGATCTTCCCGGCAGTGTACTGGAAGCCGTCGAAAACGGAACTTCTTTTGTCTATAAAGATATCGAGTATCGAAATTCCAAAGACATCTACTTTTTGGGAACCGACAGCCAAGGTCGAGACTTGATGGCTCGAATCATGCAGGGCGGCCGCATTTCGCTCGGAGTCGGATTTCTCGCCACGCTGATCGCTCTCTTGATCGGCGTGACTTATGGGTCGATTTCCGGGTACCAAGGAGGCCGACTCGACGCGTTCATGATGCGGACGGTGGAGATCCTCTACGCGATGCCGTTCACCATTTTCGTCATTCTATTGATGGTCGTTTTCGGGCGTAGTCTCATCTTGATTTTCGTCGCGATCGGAGCGGTCGAATGGCTCACCATGGCCCGCATCACACGCAACCAAGTCCTTCAGCTCAAAGAGCAGGAATTCGCGCTCGCGGCCAGAGCCATGGGCGTTTCCACGCCCGCCATTATCCGGCGGCACATGATCCCTAATCTGCTGGGCCCAATCGTCGTCTACGCCACGCTCTCGGTCCCCGCTATCATGATTCTCGAAGCGGTCCTCAGTTTTCTCGGCCTCGGCGTGCAGCCGCCCGACGCGTCCTGGGGATCCTTGATTTCCGACGGGGCTCAGAAGATGACCTCCTCCCCCTGGCTGCTGTTGGCGCCCGCCGCGTTTTTCTCGATCACGTTGTTCGCGATGAACTTTCTCGGGGACGGTTTACGAGACGCGCTCGACGTGAAATCATCAAAAGATTGAACTACGCACGCCGATCGCCAGTCTGAGCCCGCTTATGCTTAAGGACCTAAAGCTCTTTTTGAATCTACTTCGCCCTTACAAACGCCGCGTGCGGATCGCTTTGTTCATTGGCGGAATCGCCGGTCTGTGCACCGGAGCGGGTATCACGATCGGAGCGGAAAAACTATTCGGCATCGTTCTTAACGGAGGCTCAGAACGCGAACTGAGCGAGGTCATTCTCATCGCGAGCGTTTTTCCTCTATTGTTCCTGGTCATCGGGGTCTGCACTTTCCTTAGCTCCTATCATCTCAATTACGCTGGCCTTGGCGCGATACGAGACTTGAGAGCCCAGCTCTTCGCGCATATCCAACGCCTTCCACTCGCATTTTTCCAAGAGAAGAAAACGGGCGACATTATCGCCCGGCTCACCGCCGACACGCAAGCGATGCAGTATTCGCTCACAATCACCGGGCGGGATCTTGCAATCGCTCCACTCACCTTTCTCGGAGCAGTTGGCATGCTCGCCTATAAAGGCTGGGAGAATGATGGCGTCGTTTACATCTACTTCAGTATCGCGCTTCTTCCATTGGTCATCTTTCCCGTGCGAAAGCTAACCCAGAAGCTCGGCCAAAAAGCAAAAACGCAGCAAGAGGAGCTTTCCAGCGTCACCAACGATCTCTCGCAAAATATCGGCGCGGTTAAGGAAGTACGGGCCTTCAATCTTCAAGAACGCGAAAACCGCCGGTTCTCAACGAGACTCAGCGAGCTCTTCCGTTCGCAGATGAAGGTAGTGAAGTACACATTCGCCCTTTCCCCACTAGTCGAAATCATCTCGTCGGTGGGGCTCGGATCGGCCTTTGTCATGGGTTACTACAAGGGCGTCACCGGCGAAGTTTTTATCGCGATTTTCGCCGCGCTCTATTTCAGCTATTCTCCAATCAAACGCCTCAGCTATCTCGCCGGCGAATTAAGAAAAGGAGCTGAATCCCTCAAACGGATACAAGAAATAACCGCAGAGCCGATCCATATCGAAGAACCTTCGGATCCTGTAACGATAGACTCGATACAGGGAAGAATCGAATTTCGCGATGTTTCTTTTTCTTATGGCGACGCGCCAGCTTTGAAAGAAGCGAACGCGACGCTCGAACCCGGATGCATATGCGCGCTCGTCGGGCCAAGCGGCGCCGGCAAGAGCACCTTCGCCAACCTCGTACCTCGATTCTACGATGTGAATCTCGGAGGCATCTTCATCGATGGACATGACGTGCGACGTTTCCCGACCAACGACCTTCGCCAGCACATCGCCATCGTCTCGCAGGATCCCGTTCTCTTCGACGATACCATCATCGAGAACATTCGTCTCGGACTGCAAGACGCGACGGACGATGAAGTGAAGGACGCCGCTCGGAATGCGTTCGCGGACGAGTTCATTCTGGAACAGCCAAACGGATACGACACAATCGTAGGCGAACGTGGCGCGCGGCTCTCCGGCGGACAGAAGCAGCGAATAGCCATCGCCCGCGCCTTTTTGCGGGACGCGCCGATCCTCATTCTCGACGAAGCGACCTCAGCGTTGGACTCGGAAAGCGAAAAGAAAATTCAGCAAGCGCTCGAACGGCTCGTCGTCGGCAAGACGGTGCTCATCATCGCCCATAGATTCAGCACAATTAAGGACGCTACGAAGATTCTCGTTTTCCAAGACGGGAAAATCATCGATTCCGGCACCCACGAAGAGCTTTACGGAGGCTGCAATTTGTATCGAAGCCTCTACAACCAGCAACAGTCGGCCTAGCCTGAATCGCCTTCCGATATTTCGCGGTAGGCATTCACAAGCTCGCGAGCTTCTCTCTCTACGGTAAATTCGGATTCGATACGCGTTCTCGCGGAGCGTGACATTTCTTGGAGTCTTTCGGGATCGCTCGCCAATTCGGAAAAGGCCTCCGCGATGGCAACCAAATCGCCGCAAGGAACGAGTTTCCCGTCGATGCCGTCTCGGACGACTAGCTCAAACCCGCCCGTCCGGCTCGCGATTACCGGAGCGCCCGAACTCATCGCTTCAAGACAAGTAAGCCCGAAGCCCTCCACTCGCGATACCGCGGCAACAATAGACATCGCTCCATAAAGCCCGGGCAACTGCCCATACTCGACTTCCCCTAGCCAAGCGAAGCGATCTTCCAAACCTGCGGCTTCGATTTTCGCTTTGCATTTCTGAACAAACGGCTCGAACTTCGGCGTCGTCTGCCCGACCATTACTGCCGTGTATTCAGGATGCTGAGGCAGTTTTACGATCATCGCATCGACGAAAAGGTCGATTCCTTTTTGCGGACGTACTCGACCAAAAATTCCGACGCCTCGCGTTCCTGGCAAACCCAATTTCGCCCACGCTGCTGCTTTATCCTCAACATACGGATACGTTTCGATTCCGATTCCGTGAGGGATCACGTAGTCCGCTGGCCTATCGAGAAAACTGCCCGCCCGATCGGAAGTCGTTATCAGCGTATCCATACGATGATATAGAAATCGCGTGTACCGACTGTGCTTGCGTTGAGCGGTCGAAGTGAAAACGAGTTTGAGGCGGCGGCGAAATACGAGCTTCAAAACCAGGCCCCAGAGCATTTCGATATTTCGCCTGGCGTGAAAGACCCGGACCGCTCCGCCGGGCAACACCTCTTTCGTCACGGAAAGCAATCGGGAAAATTCAACGACAGGAGCTTTGTCTCCAATATGAGACTTACCCCAAACCACCAGTGAAATCAGTTCTTGCTGATGCGGAAGCACTTGCAGCAAGGTCGACGTTACTCCCGAAAACCTTCGTCCTAGGTTCGGCAAAATCACTTGTGGGGTCTCGCGGGACTCTTGGTTAGCCATTTATCCGCAACGCATAACCGAGATCGCCGCCCCACAGCAAGCGTCTTTCGTTTTGAACGGCGCCGCGAATCTCAGCTTCGAGGATAGTCCTCCCGCTTGTAATACGCTTTATCGAGAGTGTGTATGTCGCACGTCGCGTCTTTGCTCACCCAGTGTGTCGCATACCCTCGGCGCCAGCGGTTCGATTCGTTACGGTGTGACGTATGCAAAGTGTATCCATGATGAATACACACGCCGCCCTTTTTCACTCTGCCCAATGATTCTCTGCTTAAATCGATTTTCTCTTCGTCCGGAGCCAAATTGTACTTCTCTCCTGGAACCGGCACATGAGGAATAAGGCCTTCTTTATGAGAGCCATCTATATAGCGTAAGCAGCCGTTCTCCTCATCCACGTCATCCAGAGCGATCCACGCCGTGACCACGTCATCAATCGGCTCGCAGCAAAAATATGCGTTGTCCTGATGGTAAGGTTTCGCCGATCCAAACTTCGGAGGCTTCATGAAAATCTGGTCTACAACCAAGAGCGGTTCCTTGCCGAGAAATTCCGCAATCACTTCCC
>JAJFLS010000422.1 GCA_021772595.1 Opitutales bacterium | reverse complement strand
GGGCCTGGATCCGCTCGAGGTTTGGGATGTCTTTGGGGCCAAAGCCTGCGGGCTCGGAGGGATCGGCGTTCGCTCGTTTTCGAGGAGGCGCATTGTGGCCGCCGGCTTCGGGCGTTTCGATGATGAAGCCTTCGACTGTGCCGCTCGCTCTACGTATCAGTGATTTGGCTACGATCTCCGATGAGACGACTGCGAGAAAATTCGGACGACTTAATGCGGGTTGATTATCGACGGCATATTCAGCGGGATCGAAGCGAAAATTGAATTCACTGCGGTCGACATTGTTTTCGACATCTAGCCTCAACTCGACCGTTTTCCAGCTAGCGAGTCCGTCTAGAATCCCCGGGATGGACAATGGGATGCCTGCTCCTACTAGAATATAATCGACGCCTGCGAGCATGGCTCCGAATAGGGAGGGGAGCAGGGGAAGCTGGATCTTCTCCATGTAGTTAATGCCAACCGCGTGGTCGTGTCCTTCTTTGGCGAGAAAGACTTCGACGAAGTTGGAAACGACGATGAGGTCCAGCAGGGACTTCCGCATTTGCAGGGAAGGGAGGGGTTCGAGGCGAAAGGATTCGCTAGCGGTTTTTCCTCCGTCGATGAAGTATTTTTCAAGCACACGTTCCGCCACTTCCGGCCAAGGGAAATGCGACAGAGCCCGGCGAACATGTCCTCCGTCGTCTCCGTTTTGCAGACGTCTGGAAATTACTGAATCGAGAGCCGTTCCTGAGACCACCCCTAGATGGCCGCATTGGGCGACGCTTTTTGCGAGACGCCAATTAGAGACGCCGATCCCCATTCCGCCTTGGATTATCCTTGGGAGATTTTCGATGTGTTTCATATTTGTTAGATCAATAAAATCCGTCAATCGCGCCAAATAAAGAGATGATTGTAATTAATAAGCGAGTTAAACTTCTGATCAAGCGCATCATAAATAGTTGAATTGGTACTATTTTGCCGAAAGTTGGGCGCATTTTCCAGTTTCTTGATTTGAAGCAAGAGTGAGGAACGCGGGTGTTGTGCAAGATTGAGTTTTATGAGGTAACCCTGTTGGCGAAGGGAGGGATCCGGTCTGAGATACGCAGGTGTTGATCTGGGGCTAGGCAAAGGTTCGCTAGGCGATAATTATGAATCAAGTAGATCGAACATCAGGCAGGAGCGCTTCGTTGAACTCGACGGTTAATAGGTCGATGATCTTTGGTTCATTGCGGGAGGAATTACGTGATCAGATCGTTGAGATATGTCGCATTGTATCATTGAAGAAGGGAGCCTATCTTTTTCGAGAAGGCGACCTATCCAAGGGGTTTTATATAGTAAACCGAGGGGCGGTCAGTCTGCACAAAATCTCTTCAGAGGGCGATCAGCAGGTATTGAAAATATTCAGCGCTGGCGAGTCGTTCGGCGAGGCGACGGTGATTTCGTTTACCCGCTATCCTGCAAATGCGCGCGCCGAATGTGATACGATGCTAGTGCGCGTGGATAAGGCGGAGATTCAGCGATTGGCCCGCGCGAACGAGCAAATTGCTCAATGTTTGGCGATTGCGGTTGCAGGTCATCTAAAGCACTTGGTTTCGCATATGGAGGACAGGGCGTTTCTTAGTCCGGAATCGCGCGTGGCCAAGTGGATTTCGAGCCAGTCGGTTCGCGGGGCATTCGAGGCCGCGTATGGATTTGAGATGGAAGCTCCGAAGCGTTGCGTCGCCGATGAGCTAGGCATGGCGAGCGAGACATTTTCGCGCAAACTGAGAGCATTGAAAGATAAGGGCTTGATAGAAGTATCCAAAAAGCAGATTCGAGTAGTCAATCCAGTTGGTCTTAATAAGATTGTGGAATTGGGAGATTAGGGACTGTTTGATAATTGCCGCAAAGGCTCGGGACGGCGCCCGGATGAAGAATGCCTCAATTGCTAGCATCGAAATTTCGGTAGGCTACTTCGAATGTATTCGGTTTCCGGATTAGGCTCCGATCCAACGGCTTGTGTTGCGGGAGAATTCCGAGGGTCGGTTTTTCGGTTTCGTTGAAATTCTGAATATAGTAACGCTTTCGGTATCCGCGCTGCTCCAGGTCGTCGATGATAGCGTTGATTGCCTCTTCGTCCAACAGGTGAGAATGGGTGGTGGTTCTGATTTCGCATTCGATATCGCTGTGGACGATCTGGTCCAGGCTTCGCTCGAAGGCGGCGAACAGGTCGCGCCTGGCGACCTGTTCGAACCGCTGGAGAGGCGCCTTGTAGTCGAGCGCTATATAGTCGATAAGGCGTCGCTCTATTAGCTCCGTTAAAATTTCCGGGCGGCATCCGTTGGAATCGATCTTGACGAGGAATCCGAACCGCTTCAACTCGCGGCAAATCGCGACGATATTCGGGCAAAGCGTGCATTCTCCGCCCGAGAGGGTGACGCCTTCCAGGAGTCCGTGTCGCAGTTCCAGGAAGGCGGCGATTTCCCCGGGATCAACCCGAGGATGCGGGCCGCGGACAAGCTCCGGATTGTGACAGTACGGGCAGCGCAAATTGCAGCCGCTAAACCACAAGATACACGCCGAATGCCCTGGATAGTCGAGCAAGGTAAACGGCGTGATACTCGAGACGGACTCGTATAGCGTTTGATGAGAGCCAGCAATTATCGCCATAGATCTTCTTGTGAGTCGTCGTGGTTGAGCGATGGATTCCGTTTCAATCGCTCGATTCGGTTCTTTCGAACAAGGGAAGTCGAGGGATGCTGTCGAGCGAGAAATGTTGGCGCTCTTTATGTTCGCCCTTTTTCCCGCGATTGAAGCTCGCGACAGGTCGATGGTACCCCATGACGCGCGTCCACACATGCGTTTCGCGCCCGCAGTGCGGACAGAGAGGCTGCTCTCCTGAAAGGTAACCATGATCCTCGCACACCGAAAACACAGGCGTAATCGTGATGTACGGCAGTTTGTGAGTGTCCAGAACGCTCTTAACGAATCGCTTGCAGGCGTCGGTTGAATCAATTCGCTCGCCCATGTAGAGGTGCAATACCGTGCCGCCTGTGTATTTGCACTGGAGCTTGTCTTGCTTTTGGAGAGCGAAAAACGGGTCGTCCGTATAGCCGACCGGCAGCTGGCTGCTGTTTGTGTAGTAGATGCCGTCTTCTTCTCCTGCTTGAGCGATATTTGGATACCGCTTCAAATCTTCTTTGGCGAATCGATAGGTGGTCCCTTCGGCCGGGGTCGCTTCGAGATTGTAGAGATTTCCGGTCGATTCCTGATAGGAGCGGAGCCGTACCCGCATGGATTCGAGGATGTCTACGCAAAGCGCTTCGCCTTGTTCGGAAGCGATGTCTTCTCGCCCTTCGAAAAAATTGCTGACCATTTCGTTCATACCGTTCACTCCGATGGTCGAGAAGTGATTTCTGAAGTGGCCGAGGTAGCGCTTGGTATACGGATACAGGCCGCGGTCGAACATCTCTTGCACGAAGGCCCGCTTCTTCTCCAAGGTGGACTTGGCGATATCCATTAAGCGAGAGACTTCGGAGGTGAGCCCATCTAGATCCCCCGAGTAGCGATAGCCGAGTCGAGCCATGTTGAGTGTGACCACGCCGATAGAGCCGGTCATTTCAGCGGAACCGAAGAGTCCGTTGCCTCGCTTGAGCAGTTCCCGCAGGTCGAGCTGCAAGCGGCAGCACATAGAGCGGACGGCGTCGGGCTGATAGGCATCTGGATTGGCGACCTTGTTGCCGTCTTCGTCTTCTATGTACTGGCTCCCGCAAAAATTTTGGAAATACGAGTTTCCGACCTTGGCAGTATTTTCGAACAAGGCGTCCGCGGCGGGCGAGTTCCAATCGAAGTCCTCCGTGATGTTCACGGTCGGAATGGGAAAGGTGAAAGGTTGCTGCTGGCTGTCCCCTTCGGTCATCACTTCGTAGAAGGCGACATCGATCATCTCGATTTCCGGCTGGAAGTGTTTGAATCGCATGTCGTCGAGGGTTGCGACTCCTCGTTGTCTTGCCTTGGCTAGAAGGTCGCGGTTTTCTGTGCCTGCAAAGAAATGCTTGTAGTCGAGCGTTGGCGACTGATCTTGGAGATCCTTTGGAACAGTGAAATCGAGCGTGATGTTGGTGAATGGGCTTTGTCCCCATCGAGCGGGTACATTTAGATTGTAGACGAACCGGCGTAGCGCTTTTTTCACCTGGCCAAAGGTCAGGTTGTCGTTGAACACGAGGGGAGCCAGGTAGGTGTCGAACGAACTGAAGGCTTGGGCGCCTGCCCATTCGGATTGGAGGATTCCCAGAAAATTCGCCATTTGCCCTAGCGCTTCGTTGAAATGCCGTGGAGGTCGACTCGATACGCGACCGGGGACGCCATTGAATCCTTCGCTCAAGAGAGCTCGCAGGCTCCAGCCGGCGCAGTAGCCGGTCAGGCAGTCCAGGTCATGGATGTGTAGGTCCGCGTTGCGGTGGGCATCGCCTTCGGTTTTCGTGTAGACATTGTTGAGCCAGTAGTTGGCGATGATCTTTCCAGCGGATTGATTAATCAGCCCTGCGTTACTGAAGCCTACGTTCGCGTTTGCCTGAATTCGCCAGTCCACGCGGTTGATGTATTCATCAATAGAGGACTTACAGCTGACGAGCGTGTCCTCTTCAGGCGAAGCGTTCTCTTCTGCGTCCGCGTTGCTCAAGATGAAGGCTCGCAGCGTTTTGAAGAGACCGGCTCGGGCGAGTTCCTCTTCTATGATTTCTATAAGACTCTTGTGTTCGCCGTCGGCAGCGGCGTCTTGGAGCCGTAAAGCGAGCGTTCCATAGAAAGTGGGGGAAAAGGCCTCGTTTGCTTGGCTGAAGCAGCGTTGGAGCTGTTGCCGGATTTCGGAGTCGAAGATGTAAGCGGGTATTAGTGTGTTATCAGGTGCGTTTTTCTCAGTTAATTCAGGCATATCATGGAGTCATTGTTTACGTTTACCCCAAGATATGGGGCCTTTGTCACGAAGAGCCCCAATATATAGTGTTTTAAGTAGACGTGCATTGACTGCAGTCAAGAGGTAGCAATTCAGAAGATTTTTAGATTTCTCCTTTTGCCGATTCGCTTAGCGATTTTCCAGGATTCCGGTGATATCCAGACGGTAGTCCTGGTAGGTGGCGAGGTCTCCGCGAGCCCAGAGAATGACGCGCTGGGCGCTGTCCCATGACGGGATGTTGGGACGGAGGTTGTCGACGGTGGAATTGGAGGTGATGGCAGTCCATCGCCAGGATTTTCCTCTGTTGCGAGTGCGACCGCGATAGAGTTCCCAATGGCGCTTGCCGTCTGCTTTGCTGATAAGCGGGGTGCCGCGTTTTGGATGGGCGTTGGTGGCGATGACGACGAAGTTAGGATCTTGAGGGTCGAGGGCGACGAGGCCTGTGTAATCGCTTTCGCGGGTGTAGAGGGAAGTGCCTCCATAGGCCATTTCATTGACCTGCCATGCGTTGCCGTTCCAGCGGGCGTAGTAATAGCGGTGATCCTGGCCGAAACGGGGATCGCGCTGGCCGCGGCCGACGGCACCGTCGATCTGCACGGAGAAAGCGGTGTAGGGATGGTCGTTTTTATCGAGCTCGAGATCGACGGTCCAGGCTACGCGATCGGGTCCACCTTTGAAAAGCTCGGTGAAGGAGTTCGGTTTAAGAGGACTGGTGCCGTCGGAGCCGGGCTCGCCGAGTATTTTGCCTCCGGAATCGTGAAGCTTTCCGTTGCAGTAGAAACCATGGTAGATGCTGTTGTCGTAGGCCCGAGGGTGATCGTCCGTAGTGACAAAGTGGATAGTGTCTGCGCCGTCTGACGCGTAGCGAAGATAGGGGCGACTGCCGTCAATCCCGGTGTAGCGCGGGTCGTCGGCGTAGTCCGTTTTCTCCCAGGAGAGGAGCCGCCAGCCGTAGCGCCAGGTTTTACCACCGTCTTCGGAGAGGGAGGAGTTCGGATTGCGCCCACGGGTGCGGGAGAAGTTGTAGATGCGGTTGTTCTCTTGCGAGAGTTGGAAGACGTTTGAGTAAGTGTAGCGTTCTCCGGCGTCGAACTGAGCCTCCTCGGACCAAGCTGAAATGTCTGCCGGGCGAGTGGTAATCCGCGAGCGTTGGAGCTGGTCTCCGCCGTGTTTCCCGTAGATTGCGAGAATGCGGCCATCGGGTCGTTCCAGAAGGCCGGCGACATCGTGGTCGTCGCGATGGAACTGGTCGTGCAGCTCGAAGTGGCTCACCTGGTTCGCATTGAGATCCCAGGCGGTAGCCCAGAGGTCGCCAGCCTCGTAGCCGCCGAAGCTGTCGCCCGCAATCGTTGTGAAGACGAGCTGGCCGTTTTTGGTGACGATCGTGCGCGGGCCCTGGTACCAGCACCAGCCGCCGTTGGTCTTGAGCGTGACTGCTCCGGGCACATCGGAGAGCGGGGTTGGGGCGCTGGGGGCGACTTGGGCACCGGATATGATGAGGGAAACGAGAGCAGCGAGCACGGGAACAGGTTTCATGATAGGGATTATTGGGGAGCGGAAGCAGTGATGCGAGTTGCAATTATATATAGCGAAGGACGCCCGCTCGGTGAGGAGCGGGCGCCAGGATTGCTGCTGTTGGAAGACTTGGTACAGAGATTTCTAATACACGTCGTGGGTGGTGTTGTGGATGTTGAACTTACCGGTGGGCGTGATTAATCTCTTATCCTTGATAACGGCTTTGAGTTTGAGGGTCTTGTCATCGACGATCACAAGCGCGGACTCTTCCTCTTTGCCGCTCCAGACGGAGAACCATACTTCGTCGCCGTGGCTATTGAATTCCGGCTGGACGACGCGCTTGGCGCCTTCTCCGAGATCGGCCCATTCTGCGATTGGCAGAACTTTGTAGGGCTCGTCGATGTTTTCGAGATCGAAAACGGCGACTGATTGGCTGACTTTCGCATCCGGATTGAGAGGCGTATCAACGTAGAGGTTCTTGGATTTCGGATGCGTCTTAATGAAGAGCGATCCGCCGCCTTGACCTTTCAAAACATCGACCACCTTCCAGGCGTATTTGGAATGCTTGACCGGATCTGTGCCGATAAGGGTCACCTTCTCATTGCCGAGGGCGGAGGTCGACCAGACAGGTCCGTATTTAGGGTGAACGAAATTCGCTCCGCGTCCGGGATGCGGAATTTTGTCCACGTCAATCAGGGCGACCATGCGTTGATCCTTGGAATCTACGACGGCGATCTTGTCGGACTGGTTGGCTGCGGTCAGGAAATACCGGAGCGTTGAGTCCCAGCCTCCGTCGTGGAGGAAGCGGGCCGCGTCAAGGGTGGTGACCTTGAGGTTGTCGATATCCTGGTAGTCTACCAGAAGAACGAGTCCAGTCTCCTTTACGTTGACGATGAATTCCGGATGCTGATGACTGGCGACGATTGCTGCGACGCGCGGTTCGGGATGGTACTCTTGCGTATCGACGGTCATGCCTCGGGTCGAGGAGATCTTCAAGGGCTCGAGAGTCGGGCCGTCCATAATTACGTATTGGGGTGGCCAATACGCGCCGGCGATCGCGAATTTATCTTCGTAACCTTTGTATTTGGAAGTCTCGACAGAACGCGCTTCCAGACCGATTTTGATTTCCGCTACAACGGCTGGCGGACTCATCCATAGGTCGATGAGATCGATCTTCGCGTCGCGTCCAATCGTGTAGACGTAACGTCCTGAATGGGATACTCGGGAGATATGAACGGCGTAACCTGTCTTGATGATATTGACGATTTCCTTGGTGTCGCCGTCGATGATGGCGACTTCACCTGAGTCTCGCAGGGTGACCGAGAAGAAATTGTCGATATTGCGATTGTGCTGTGGCTTCTTTGGCCGCTCGTTGACGGGGACGTGGACGACCCAGCTTTCCTTCATTTCGGGCATTCCGAACTCGGGAGGCGAGGGAGGCTCTTGAAGGAGGAATCGAGCCATCAGGTCGATGTCATCTGGCCCGAACTCTCCGGACGTGCCCCAATTGGGCATCCCCGCGGGCGAGCCGAAGTTGATGATAGCTTTCAGGTACTCGACACCTTTGACTTGAGTGATGTCTGGCGTGAGCGGCTTTCCGGTTGCTCCTTTACGAAGTACACCGTGGCAGCCTGCGCAACGCTCGAAGTAGATCTGAGAAGCTCGACCGAATTCGGCTTCGCTGAGAACGGGCGAGCCGGGAGTGAGCGTTGTTTTTAAATCTTGGCCGGCGATGGGAGAGGCCGCGCCTTGGTATTCGAGTTCCGCGTCCTTGGCGGTTGTGTGGCGCTCACCTTGGGCGAGGTCTGAAGTGACGCCCTTGGACGATCTGATCGCAGCGACTTCTGCTTCGGTAATCGAGCCGCCTTGGTTGTCCCAGCTATTGAATACATAGTTGGTGATGTTGGCGATGTCCTGGTCGGTCAACTGGATCATTGCCGGCATTATGTTATTGTAAGGGAGGCCGTTGACGACGATGGGTCCGGTCCTGCCTTGCAAAACGTTCGAGGCCGCGTCTGCGGGATTCAGTTTCGCGAATGAATCGGAGCTGGCCAGTGGCGGAAAGGCCCCCGGAAGTCCCAGTCCAGTCGGCTGATGGCACGCGGAGCAATTAGTTATATAAAGCGCTTCCCCTGCCGCTAAGGCGTCGGTGGGGATCCGCTCGTTTTGGAGGTCTTTATCGTCTGCTATCGAAAGCGACGAAAGAGCCGTTACTGCGAATGCGCCAACCAGGGCTCGCTGGATTTGAGATATTGTATGTTTTTTCATTGTACGAACTTAGCTGCCTACATTGTACGGGAATCGCTCTTGCGAGTACTTGATGTATGTCAAATCGCTCTTCTGTTGCGCTTGTATTGAGCGCTAATTACCGGATGTGAATGGGTGCATCAGTGTTGCTTATCAAAGGGAGGGAAGGAGTCCTTTAATTGTAGGAGCCTGCTTGCAGGCGATTGTTTCCCTGGGTTATGGCGAAGGAAATCGCCTGCAAGCAGGCTCATACATTCGCCGTCCTGAACCTATCATTACGTTCGTTAAAATCCGACGCGGGAGCCGATGGTGAGATGGCGTCCGGGTTGAACGAGTTCGTCGGTCGATGGCCGGTATTCTTCGTCGGTGAGGTTTAGGGCCTCTATGCCGATCCACCAGTCTCTCTCTGCTTTTATGTTGATTCCAAGCGAGAGGTTAACCGTGGTCCAGGAATCGGCGAATCTTGTGGAGCGAGAGGTTCGCTCCCGGGATTGGCTTCCGTAATTAGCGTAGCTGTCAAGATACCAGGTAGTCCTTTCGTAGAGTTTCTTGTCGAATCGGAATCCCGTTCTCCCGGTGAACTTAGGCTGGCCATATTCGTCTGTCGTATAGTTAGCGTATTCGAGCTCTCTAGAGAGGAAAGTTCCTTGAGCGTACAGTTCGAAGTCGGTTTTCGGCAAGCGCGCTGCGAATAGCATTTCGATTCCTTTTGTGCGGGCGGATTCGAGATTCGCGTAAGTGTCTTCGTGGGCGCCCCAGCCCAACTCGGGAAAATTCGAGGCGGAGACCTTCGCAATATAGTCGCTAGCCGTGTTGGAGAAGACCGATGTATCCAAAGTATAGATCTCGCTTTGGTAGCGAAGGCCTAGCTCGAAGTTCTCGGAGGACTCAGGCTTCAAGTTTCGATTGGGGCGCGTGATCGTTCCTTGGCCGAATAGGGAGCCGGTGTGAAGGTGGAGCAGAGTCGGGTATACGTAGCCTTGGCCCCATTGGGCTCTGGCGACAAGGTTGGGACTAAGCCGATAGGACGCGGCGAGACTGGCGATCGCTTTCGAGTCGCTGCTCGACTTCGGAAGGAGGGCCGGGTCATTCGAGTCGATGAGTTTTGAGGTGACGAAGTACTGGCGGACGCCGGCGGTCAGCTGGATCTGGTCAGTCGCGTTCCAAGTATCGTTGGCGAAAATAGCCTGAGTCTCGATGCTCGATTGCGTGGAGGAGCGGAGATTCGAAGGAGTAACTAGAGACCCGAAGATGATGGAGCCGGTACGGTCGATAACCTTGTCCATATCATCTTTCAAGTAGTTGGCGCCGACGATGAGGCGGTGCTTTTCGGCGGGACGCCAATCAGTTTGCAAGTTGGCTCCCAGGCTGTCGATCGTATCCCTGTCGTCGTTGAAATAGTCATAGAATTTGGGCGGCCTCGTTGGAGGCAGGACGACTCCGGCGATTTCCTGCGTGATATTCCGGTCGACCGTTTGGCCGTAGACGTCGAAGTGTAGCCGGTCCAGGCGGGGCATGAGCTGCCATCCGTCGTAGGAGAGGCCCGCTTTTTTGCGATTGCGAGCAGGCAGATCGAGTTCGAATTTCGAGAAGATGAAACCGTCGACCAGGCTGTCGGGGACGCTGGCCTCGCTGGACATGTCAAAGCGATCGAAGGTTAGGCCGAGCTCATGATTGTCGGAACGCCATCCGATGCGGCCCATGTATCCATCCGATTCGTGAGACGTTTTGTCGAGAGTGCCCGAAGGGATTTTGCGATCGTCGTCGCGGCTTGCGTTTATGGCGAACTGATAGGTCCAAGGTCCGCTGCCGCCTGCTGCGGAAGCGTCGATGCGGTGTCCGTCAGTAGCGCCTGAATACGCAGTCCCGATGGATCCTCGGAAAGCGTCGTTGTCTAAGTCGCGGGTGATTATGTTGATTACGCCGCCGGCCGCTCGCGATCCATAGAGGGTCGAGTGAGGCCCTCGGACGACTTCGATTCGCTCGATCATCGATGGGCTGACGAGGAGAGGGGGGCCGAAGGTAGAATGGTCCGAAACCTCTTGCCCGTCTATCAGTACGAGACTTCGCCGGGCTTCTTCGCCTCGGATTCTCAGGCGCTGCATGCCAGGGATCGTGTTGTCGGCGACCATTACTCCTGGAAGATCGCGAACGAGTTCGGCGATGCTTGCGATTGGGCGACGTTCGATCTGGTTTCTCGGTATCGAGGAAATCGCTACGGGACTTTCCATCAGGAGCGTTTCGTGTCGAGAGGCTGTGATTACCAGCGTTTCGAGCTGAAGAGGTGGCTCTTCGGATACTTGGGCCTCAGTAGATATATTACTAGATAGTATTATACCTATTAAGAGAGCGTGTGGCGCGCGTATATTAACGAACTGCGTGTTCATAATATCGATCTTCGACGCTATAGGCGACGCGACAAGCCTGGAGCGTCGGGAGCTTGACCTAGGTCAAGCGTTGGGCGATTTTCGGGCGCTTGAGAGATCGCCCGACAAGTCAGAATATACGAGGGAGCCTACCTATAGGAGCGGGAATATCGTAATAGTCCTGGGCGGTGCCCGGACCCTACCTGGTATTGATCGACCGTCAGTGGTCCAGATAGACTGAGAGCGCTGAGGTGTCTATTATCGAGATATGACGCCCTTCGACGGTGATGATTTTTTCGTCGCGAAATCGGGCGAAAGAGCGGGAAAGGGTCTCGCTGGTCACGCCGAGCTGGCTGGCGAGCAGCTTCTTGCTCATGGGCAATTCGACGATCGCCTGCCCTTCGTGTTTTGAAGGAACGGAATTGCTGGCGAGCCAATTGGCTAGGCGGGCCTCGATTTGCTTGAATTTGAGATTGTCGATCATCTGGACCAGATGCTTCAGGTGAATGCTCATCGAGGAGAGCATCGTCAGGGCGAGGTCGGGATTCTCCTTGATGATATCGCGAAACCGGTCTTTCCGCACGAGGATGACTTGGCTCGGTTCTACCGCGACGGCGTTGGCGGGGTAGGTTTCCAGCGCGGAAAGCGTGGCTTCCGCGAAACAGGTGAACGGCTTGAAGAGGCTGATGACTTGCTCTTTCCCTTCTTGGCTGAGACGGCTGAGGCAGATGGCTCCGCTTTGGACGACGTAGAAACCTTGGGATTGAGCGCCTTCGTGAAAGAGCGTTTCGCCCTTATTGAGCCGTTTGGTCGAGCAGATGTCGGCTATGGATGAAAGGGCGGCATCGTCAAGCTTGGCGAAAAGGGAAGACTGGCGCAGGGTGCTTTTGATCGCTTCGATCTTAAGTGATTCGGTTTGCGCGGTTGTAAAATATGGCTGCGACATAGAAGGTGTGGAGGAGAGCGGCGTTCGCGAAGGAAAGTACCTTCCGCGGCCGGTTTCGCAACCTTCTATTTAGCGTGCCGATTCGATTCTATGAAGGCTTGGGTCGCGCGGGTTGTGGAGATTTGGTTTTCGGGGCGACGTAGGTCATCCAGATGGCGCCGCAAGCCAGCCAAATCGCCGAGGCGTAAAGGTAGTGGCTGACTTGGTGGGTGAGATTGAAATCCGCGTAGATGCGGGTGGCCGCGCCGCACGCGAGCGCGCCGATGATCCACGCGAACAGCTTCACGCTTTTTCGGATAAGGTCGGGGCGGCCGCTGTGGCCGAACACGACGCGGATCGAGACGAGAAAGATAATTCCTGTCAGCCCAACCATGAAGTAGGAGTGCAGCCACGCGACCCGGTGGTCGGGGAATAAGGCTGCTCCGGCAAGGGCGATTCCAACCGTCGCGAGGGCGACCAGCAATTGGACGCCATGCATGCCCTGGTCTTTTCGGAACTCGCGGAAGGGAATCTCGGCTAGCATGTAGGCGCCCAGGGAGATTAGCCGGATTGCGTAGGCGAACGGGATGAA